>NZ_JBFODV010000120.1:0-21553 GCF_040908495.1 Aeromonas sp. R1-1
CTGGTGCTGCTGCAAGAGTCGGCCACCCGTCCAGATATGCTCGACTGGCTGCGCGCCGGTGATTTCCAGTGGCAACAGCTGCAAGCCTTCACCCAGGGCGGCGTGTCGTTCGGGGTTATGACGGTGGCCAAGACCCCGCAGGCGTTCGTCTGTGGCGTGCGCTCTCCCGAACCCTTGCTGCGCATTCCCAAATCCGGGCTGGTGAGCCTCTATCCGCTGCAGGGCGATCCTGATGGCGTGATGGTCATCAATATCCATGCGGTCAATTTCGAGCTGGGGATGGCGACCTTCCGCGAGCAGCTTAACGATTTGACTGCGCTGGTGCGCCGCCATCAGGGGCCGGTGATCCTGGCCGGTGATTTCAACACCTGGAGCGACAAGCGTCAGTTTTGGCTGAACAAGCTGGTGGACGAGCTGGGGCTACAAGAGGCCGTGCCGGTGCCTGACCTGCGCCGCACCGCCTTCGGTCGCCCGCTGGATCACCTCTACTACCGCAATCTGGACCTGGTTGAGGTGAGTTCACCGGCGACCGACAGTTCGGATCACAACCCCATCATTGCGCGCTTTGCCGCCCAGTCTGTGACTCCCTGACTCCAGTCTGTGACTTCCTGACAAGGGATGGTGCGAGTTCCGCTAATAAAAAAATCCGGCGCCTGATGGCGCCGGATTTTTTTACGCTCTGGCGGTCAACCCGTTCGGGATGACCCGCAGGCATTACTGGTAGAGACCCAGATTCGCTTTGGCGTAGGCTTCGAAGTCGGTACAGCCGCCGATGTGCTGCTCGTCCAGGAAGATCTGCGGCACGGTATTGACCGGCTTGCCGGCGCTCTTGGCCAGATCTTCTTTGGTGATCCCTTCGGCATGGATATCCACGTAGCGGAATTTGAAGTCATCGCGCTGTTCGGTCAGCTGCTCGGCGATCTGTACGGCACGGACACAGTAGGGGCAACCCGGGCGACCAAAAATCACTGCAAACATATTTTCTCTCCGTTTTTTAAGCCGTTTATGTATGGCCGTTGATATGAGGCAGGCAACAGCATAGCCCTGCCTTGTGGCGACTTGAAGCCGAAATTATCGATACCGTGATTCGAGTGGGCCTATTGGCTCAGCTCTCATCGGCGATCTGGATCGGCTGCTGTTGATAGATGCTCTCCAGCACCCCCTTCTCGAATACGGTCCAGGGCCACGGCGCCTTGCTGGCACGGTAGCGCTCATGGGTGGCCGGATCTTGGGACAGGCCACGCTGGAACATCACGAACGCCTTGCGCTGGCCGCCTGCCGTGTCGATAAAGCCCACCAGATTGGAGGTGCCGGTGATGGTGCCGGTCTTGGCATGGACCTTGTTCTTCATCATGGGGGCGGTGACGCTGCGGCGCCACGCCAGGGTGCCATCCACCTGAGAGCTTGGCAGCAGCTTGATCAGGCCAAGCTCGGCATCATTCTTCTGGATGAAGTTGAGCACCGACATCATCTGACGGGCGCTGATGAGATTGTGAGCGGAGAGACCGGAGCCATCGGCCAGGGTGGCGTTGCCCAGATCGATGCCGTTCTTGGTCAGGATGGCGCGCACCGCCATGGTGCCGCTGCGATAGCTGCCCGGCTTGTTGTAGTAGTGACGACCCACGGTTTTGAGGAAGGTATCGGCATAGAGGTTGTCCGATTTCTTCAGCATCTTGGCGAGCATCACCGGCAGGGAGACCGAGTAGTGGGTGCCGAGGGTCTCAGCCCCTTCAGGGGCCTTGTGGGTGACCCGCAGCAGGCCATCATGCTTGATACCGGCCCGGTTCATCGCCCAGCGGATGTTGTCCCAGCCCCAAGCCTCCACATCGTGAATGGCGAAACGCAGACCCTGCGGCTCCTTGTTCGGAGTGATGCAGCCCTTGAGCTCGTAGAAGTTGCCCTTGGCCATGTCCACTTCCAGTGCGCAGAACTGGCGCGCCATGTCGCCATAGCTCATCACTTCCACGTTGTCGGCACCGATGCCGATGGGGACGCCGGTAGCTACATTGCCCACCGCCGGTTTGCCAATCTGGGTGGCAGTGATGGTGCCGTAGGCGCAGTTCTTGTCGATGATGACCGAGGAGACAGGAGCGGCGAAGCAGAGGGTCTGATCTCCCCACGACCAGCCATTGCCGCGCTCGTAGCCGTTGTAGGCGCCGGTGTTGACGTAGACATTGCCCTTGATGCTGCTGACGCCTAGTTGCTTGAACAGGGCCAGCAGATCCATGCGGGAGAGGGTGGGGTCGCCGACGAAGTTGATCCAGATATCGCCGTTGATGGTGTCACCCTGTTTGGCTCCGGGCTGGGCCTGAATATCGGTGGCGAAGCGGAAGTCGGCACCCAGCTCGAGGCGGGCCGCCAGCGCGGTGAGCACCTTCATGGTGGAGGCGGGGGCGATCATCTGATCGGCGTGGCGGGCGAACTCGACGCCGTTATTGCCCTGCACCATGATGGCGTACTGGCCACCCTGAGGGGGCGTCAGCGGGGCGGCATGAGCCGCCAGAGAAGAAAAGAGAGCACAAAAACCAATCAACAGCCGCTGCATAACATCCTCTAACGTGACGAAGGGCCCGGCAGTGGTGCCGACCCTGATAATTCAACCAGCCGATGCGGGATCGACGGGATAACACAATTCATGCCATGTATGCCGGTCGCCATCATGTCATCGAGTTGGCGGTACGATAGCGACCCTCATAATCAAAAATTTTCTCTTTTATCTGCCAGAAGCGACCCGATTTGCGGGCGATGACAAAATCCGGATGACGGAACTGGCTTTGAGCGGCCAGCACGCTCGCCAGGGTGGCAAATTCGGGCTCCAGCCCCGGGGCGGGCCAATGATGACGCACAAAGTGCTGTTGAAACAAGCGCCGTGCGCCCGGGGAGTGAAATCCGAAGTATTCACTGAGGGTCAGCCCATCCTCATCGTGGTAGGTCACCTCCAGCCGCTCCCCCTGTTTGCCGCGCCCTGCGGTGAGGGTTAGCCCCGCACAGCGGATCACCATGCAATCCTTGAGATTGAGCGCCTCTTTGAGCTTGTCGTCAGGGTCGACCAGCAGCTGATCGCAGCTCTGGCAGCGGCGGGCGGCGATGTCGTTCTCCGCGCCACAGCCGGGGCAGATCTTGGCGCGAAAGCGGTAGTCGCACTCCTCGCGGTTACCCTCATCATCTTCAAACAGCCCCTGACAGCGGCGACCGTAGTGCTCGATCACCTTGCCATCCTCGTCGGTTTTGCCCCAGAAGGTGTTGGCAAAACCGCAGGCGGGGCAGGGCACCTGTACCGGCTCGGTACCGGCGTGGGGGCGAGGCTCCCCCACTTCGGGGGCAAACAGGTTGAAGTTGTTGCCGGCGTAGTCGAGCACCAGACAATCCTCCTTGCCCGGCGAGAGGCGCAAGCCCCGCCCGACGATCTGCTGATAGAGCGAGACCGACTCGGTGGGGCGCAGCATCACGATAAGATCGACGTGGGGGGCGTCGAAGCCGGTGGTGAGCACCGCCACGTTGACCAGAAACTTGAGCTCCCGCGCCTTGAAGGCGTTGATTAGAGCATCGCGCTCCGGCCCCGGTGTCTCGCCGGTGATAAGGGCCGCCTGCTGGCCTCTGGCGCCAAGCAGACCGTGGATTTCACGGGCATGCTCGACGGTGGCGGCGAAAATCATCACCCCTTGCCGGTCGGCGGCATACTCCAGCACCTGACTCAGGATATGGGGGGTGACCCGCTGCTGGCGTTTGAGCTCGCCGTTGAGATCCGCCTCGCTGAAGAGGCCGTTCTCCCGCGGCACCAGCTTGCTGAAGTCGTAGTGAACGATGGGGGCATCCACCATGCGGGGCGGCGTCAGGTACCCGTTTTTCACCATAAAACGCAAGGGCAGCTCGAACACGCAGTCGCCGAACAGCCGCTCGCCGTGGCTTTTGACCATGCCGTGGTAGTGGCGCCGGTAGATCCAGCCCAGCCCGAGCCGATAGGGGGTGGCGGTGAGACCAAGGATCTTGAGGGCCGGATTGGTAGCCTTGAGATGATCGATCACCTGATGGTACTGGCTGTCATCATCGAGCGAGACCCGATGGCACTCGTCGATGATGAGCAGCGAAAACGCTCCGTCGAAGGCAGCCAGATTGCGGGCAACCGACTGCACCGAGCCAAACACCACCTGGGCGCTCGCCTCCTTGCGAGCCAGTCCGGCGGCGAAGATGTCGGCCTTGAGCCCCCACGCCTCGTACTTGGCGTGGTTCTGCTCCACCAGCTCCTTGACGTGGGCCAGCACCAGCACCCGGCCGCGCGCTTTGCGGGCCAGCTCGGCGATCACCAGACTCTTGCCGGCACCGGTGGGCAGCACTACCACGGCGGGATCCGGGTGTTTGCGAAAGTGGCTGATCACGGCGTTGACGGCGTCGGTCTGATAGGGTCTGAGAACGAACATGCAGGCTTGGGTGTGTCGATGTGGGGTGGTGCAGGATGGCGCCATTATAGGGTGCTTGCCGTCACAAAAACAGCGGGCCGGCATGATGCCGGCCCGCAGGGTGCTTGGGTGCTGATCAATGGAACGGGAAGATGTAGTTCATCCAGCTTGCCATGCGCAGCAGTACTTTGCGCATCACAGATACATGGTGGAAGTAGTGGGTATAGATGGCAGCCTGCCCGCTGGAGCCTGCTATTACCTGATACTTGGCCCACTCGGGGTCGGTAATGGAGATGACTACCGGCAGGCGACCCGGACGCACCGCCGTGGTCTGATCCAGCAGACCGGCGTTAGCCTGCACGTTACCGGCGGCAATGGCCGGAACCACGGCTGTCACCTTGCCTTTGAAGATTTTGCCGGGTACGCCATCGATCACCACTTCGGCCTCATCACCCACCGCCAGTCGTTGCATGCTGTTCTGCCAGAACCAGCCGACGTAGGCAGTGTCATCCTTGTGGATGAAGGTCATCACCGGACGGTACATAAACGGGGTGGCGATCATGCCTGGACGCAGGGCAAGCTGCACCACATGGCCATCGCTCGGGGCATAGACCACGGTTTGGGACTGCTGGTACTTGGCTTCCATCAGCTGGGCTTGCAGATCGTTCAGGGTGGCTTTCTGCTGGTCAATCTGGGCCACGATGTCATCCACGTTGGCCTGGGTGACGTCGAGGTCGCGCTGCTTGCCCACGCCACGGCGCATCAGGTCGCTGGCACGATCCCGATCCAGCCTGGCGGAGCGCAGTCTTGCCTCAATGGACTTGAGGTGCTCGCGGTTGGATTCGACCCGTGCGGTGAGGCTATCCACTTTCAGACGGAACGGCTCATCATCAAGGCGAAACAGCACGTCGCCTTTTTTCACCGGCTGGTTGGCCTGCACCGGAACCTCAACGACCCGGCCCTTAACCAGCGGCACTATGGGGGTGGAGACGTAGTAGTTGCGCGCCATCTCGGAGTAGGGGTGGTTGTAGTTCATCAGCATGATCAAGGTGCCGATGAGCAGCACGCCACCCAGTGCTGCGGTGGGGACGGTCCACTTGTTGAGCGGGATGCGGAAGATTTTGAAGATGGCGACACACAGCGCCGTGTAGGTCAGGATCAGTAGCAGGTCCATGGTTTATCCCTGTTGCTCACTCTGTTCGATAGTGTTGATACGGCTCTTCAGATCCGCCAACTCCTGCTTGAGGGCCGCCAGCTCCTCTTCATCTTTTTGCAGCCGCTGGCTAAAGCCCCAGCCGCGATCGGGGCGATAGATGGTTGCCCAGATCCAGAGGAAGGGCCACAGCACATGCAGGGTAAACAGGCTTACCCAGCCTGCCACGTGAATGGCATCCTGATGAGGGTGATTCCGATGTTTGGCAATCTCGTAAGGAATATCGTGGATAACGATGACGCCATAAAAAATGACCAGCCCGACAAAGACGAGCAGACCAAGTGCAAAATAATCAAGGGCCATTTATAACCTCCACTGGCATGACGCACAGCTTAATCATTGGTTCCAACAAGCACTAAAGCAATTAAGAATCACACATTTATCGTCAGTTCGCCCGGAATCTTAAAGCTATTCGCTGTATTGAAGCTGAAGCCGTTCAACAGTTGCATTATTAGTTTTTTTGTCATTAAAAAAGGCGCCATCAGGCGCCTTTTTTGTGCTGCTTTCGCTGCATTTTTTGCTGTTTTTACCCTTCGCTGGTACTGCTGACCAGCGGCTGGCGGAACTTCATCAGGAAGGCCACGGTAATGGCCGCCGTTGCAGTCAGGCCGATGATGGTGGAGGTCCCCATCTCCAGCCCGAACCCGATGGGGGCGTTGGCCAGATAGGTGATCACAACAGCAGTCATGAACATGGCGGGAATGGTGCAGATCCAGTGCAGCTTGCCCTCTTTGATGAGGTAGGCAGCCGCAGCCCACAGCATGATGACGGCGGTGGTCTGGTTGGCCCAGCCGAAGTAGCGCCAGATCACCCCGAATTCAGCCTTGGAGATGATGAAACCAAGGATAAACATGGGGATGGCAATCAGCAGACGCTTGGCCAGCGGCTTCTGGGTCATCTTCAGGAAGTCCGCCACGATCAGGCGAGCACTGCGAAACGCGGTGTCACCGGAGGTGATGGGCAGGATCACCACGCCGAGGATGGCCAGAATGCCGCCGACTGTGCCGAGCAGGCTGGTGGAGACTTCATGTACCACGGCTGCCGGGCCGCCGTTGGCCATGGTAGCGTTGAGCGCTTCGGTGCTGTCGTAGAAGGAAAGACCCAGGGTGCACCAGATAAGGGCGATGATCCCTTCACCGATCATTGCGCCGTAGAAGATGAAGCGGCCGGATTTTTCGTTCTGCATGCAGCGCGCCATCAGTGGTGACTGGGTGGCGTGGAAGCCTGATACCGCGCCACAGGCGATGGTGATGAAGAGCAGCGGCCACAGCGGCAGTTCGGTCGGGTGCAGGTTGGAGAAGTCCATCCCGGTGTTGTAGAAGCCTTTGCCGGAGGCGATCAGGCCAACGATGAGGCCGACCGACATGAAGACCAGCAGGGCGCCGAAGATGGGATAGAAGCGACCGATGATCTTGTCGATGGGGACTATGGTCGCGAGGATGTAGTAAGCAAAAATCGCCACAATCCAGTAGACCAGATCGGTGGAGGTGAGGTTGGCGAGCAAGCCGGCCGGGCTCAGCACGAATACCACGCCCACCAGCATCAGCAGCACCACGGCAAACAGGTTCATGAAGTGCTTGGCGGCTGTGCCCAGATGCTCACCGACCACGGTTGGCACCGAGGCCCCCTTGGCGCGCACCGACAGCATGCCGGAGAAGTAGTCATGTACCGCACCGGCGAAGATGCAGCCAAAGACGATCCAGAGCATGGCGACCGGGCCGTAGAGGGCACCCAGGATGGGGCCAAAGATAGGGCCAACGCCTGCGATGTTGAGCAGTTGAACCAGATAGACTTTCTTGTCCGACATCGGGACATAGTCCACCCCGTCAGCCATGGTGATGGCGGGGGTTTTCAGCTCGGGTTTCGGGCTGAATATCCGTTCGATGAATTTGCCGTATATGAAGTAGCCGGCCACAAGTAAGCCGACACAGAGGAAGAACCAGATCATTGCTACGCTCCTGCATTGTTATTTTTTAGTGTGCAGAGCGAGTCTAAAACGGTTGCGCCTGACTGGCAGGTGAAACTCCCCGAGCGGCGCTTTGGCGCGCCGAGCGGTCGGCGGCTGTGATCAGGCGCACACTCCGCGGCTTAGTCCAGCCCCAGCTGATCTTTGAGCTCCTTTAGGTAGCGACGACTGACCGGCACCCGGGCGCCGCTCGGGGTGACAATCTCTGCCAGCTGGTTATCCAGCAGCCGGATCTCGAAGATGGCATTGGGGGAGACCAGATACTGGCGGTGGCAGCGCAGCAGCGGGCTCTTTTCTTCCAGCGATTTGAGGGTGAGCTGGGTGTGGAACAGCTCGCCCTGACAGGCCACATGGACCCCGCCCAGATCGGAAAAGGCATACTCCACCTGCGCGATGGGCAGCAGCCTGACCCGATTGTGCAGATAGCCCGGAATATGTTCGATGGTGGGGGCCAGCCGCTCGATGGGCTGCGGGGAGATATCCTGCTTGAGGCGAGCGAGGGTCTTGGCGAGGCGCGCGGGCTCCACCGGTTTGAGCAGGTAGTCGAAGGCGTTCTCTTCAAAGGCCTGAATGGCATATTCGTCAAAGGCGGTAACAAAGACGATACGGGGCAGGGGGTCGAGCATGGCGACCAGCTCCATACCGCTCAGCTTGGGCATCTGGATATCGAGGAACACCACATCAGGCTTGAGGCGCTGAATAAGCGGCAGCGCCTCTATGGCGTTGGCCGCTTCCCCCACCATCTCGATGGCGGGATCGCAGGCAAGGTGCTGTTTCAGCTCCTCACGGGCGTAGAGTTCGTCATCAACTATCAGTGTGCGGATCATGGTTGCTCCTTGGGAATGGTGAACGACACCCGGGTCCACTGCTCCGGCTCACACTCTATGGTCACGCCGTAGCGTTCGCCAAAGGCGCTTTTGAGCCGCCGGTCGACGATGGTCATGCCCAGCCCGTCACCGGCCGGACGCGGTTGCCAGGCGCCAGCATTGTCCTCCACATGGATGGTGACGCTGGCGGGATGCTCATCGGTCCAGAGGCGAATACGCCCTTGCTCCAGCAGAGTCGAGATGCCGTGCTTGATGGCATTCTCGATCAGCGGTTGCAGAGTGAAGCTGGGCAGTCGCAGTGTGGCCAGATGGGGCGGGATCTCGTTTATCACCGTCAGCCGATCGCCAAAACGGGCCAGCTCGATCTCCAGATAGGATTGGCAGTGCTCCTGCTCCTCCTGCAGAGTCGCAAGGCCGCTCTGGCGTTTGAGGTTCTTGCGAAAGAACAGCGACAGATGCAGCAGCAGATCCCGCGCCTTGTCCGGATCGCGCCGGGTGATGGCACTGATGGTGTTGAGGGTGTTGAACAGAAAGTGGGGGTTGATCTGGGCCTGGATAAGTTTCAACTCGGACTGCACCAGCAGCCGCTGATGTTGCTCCAGCCGGCCGGCCAGCAACTGTTGTGACAGCAGGTTGGCAATCCCTTCCCCCAGGGTGTGGTTGATCTTGAGAAACAGCCGCTTCTTCGGCTCGTAGAGCTTGATGGTGCCGATCACTCCTTTGTCCCCCTGCAGCGGGATCACCAGCACCGAGCCCAGCTGGCATGCGGAGGAGAGGCTGCAGCGATAGGGCTGGCTGTTGCCATCGGCAAACAGCACCTTGTTCTGGGCGATGGCCTGCATGGTGATGGCTGACGCAATGGGGGTACCCGGCAGATGGTGATCTTCGCCGGTGCCGATAAAGGCGAGGAGCTGCTCGGTGTCCGTGATGGCGACCGCCCCCACGCCTGTCTCCTCCTGAATGATGCGTGCAATCTTGTTGCTCGCCTCCGGGGTAAAGCCCTGACTCATGATCCCCACTGTGCGGTTGGCGATATTGAGCGCCTTGGCGGAGAAGACCCGGGAGAACTTCTCATACATCCGCTGCTGGTCGCGGATCATGCTGATAAAGAGCGCCGCGCCACAGGAGTTGGCCAGAATCATCGGGGTGGCGATGGTGCGCACCAGCAGCAGGGATTTGTCGAACGGGGTCGCCACCAGCAGGATGATCACCATCTGCATGATCTCGGCATAGAGAGTGGTAAAGAAGGCGATGCGTGGTTCAAACAGGGCATCCGTTCGCCCCGAGCGCATCAGTCGCCAGTGCACTATGCCCCCAAGCAACCCCTCGCAAGTGGTGGAGATGGCGCAGGCGAGATCGGTAAATCCCCCCAGCGTATAGCGGTGCAGACCGCCGGTCAGCCCCACCAGAAAGCCCACCAGCGGTCCCCCCAATAATCCCCCCAAGACGGCGCCGACAGCCCGGGTGTTGGCGATGGCATCGTCGATATCGAGGCCCACATAGGTGCCGAGGATACAAAAGCTGGAAAAGATGATGTATATCAGTATCTTGTGAGGTAGTCTCACTGAATAGTTGGCAAGCGGGCGCAGCAGCGGGCTTTTGGAGAAGAGATAGGCGATCACCAGGCTGACGCTCATCTGTTGCAGCAAGGAGAGGACCAACTGCATAAAAAACGCTCCTCATAAGCCAGCTGAAAAAATGTTCAGCCCGTGAATAAGTGTGATCAGGATCTTGTTCTGCTGGCCCAACTGGGCGCAACGGGCCGTCAGTTTGCCAGAACAAGTGGATAAAACCATATTAAATCAGCATGTTAAATTGATATTTGTGTAAGCGGCAGCGGGTTGATATTGATGGATGGAGCATGAATGTATCCGCTGGATACGCCACACGGAGGTGGCATGCTCCGCCCGGCCCCTTGGCTGGGCGTTTTTTATACATGGTCAGTTGGCAACCTTCTGATGGGGGTTTGAGCAATTATTCCGGTTTGTCCAATGAGTTATCCCCAGCTTCTGGGGATAACTCAGAATGCAAAGTAGTAGCAGAAGCGGCGGGTCAGGTTGAAGAACTGCCGTTGTCCCTCATCGAGCTCTTCCTGTTTGATAAAAGCAGTGATGGTGCGTTCATCTTCCCGCAGATCGATCATTGCGACCGCTTCCGGCCGCTGGGCCTTGATATAGGGCAGGATCTTCGGCTTGAGGGGCATGGTGGGCTCGGTGGAGAGCACCAGCGCAATGCTCTCGTCGGAAAGTTTCACCAGTGAACCCGGCGGATAGACCCCCAGCACCTTGACCAGCAACTTGACCAGATTCTGGTCGAACTTCTTCTGGGATAACTTGTAGAGCTGGCTGATGGCCTGACTCGGCGCGGCCGGGTTACCGCTGTTGCGGGGATGGAGCAGCTCGTCGTAGAAGTCGACCAGCCCGATCAGTCGGGCCAGCGGCGGGATCTCCCCGCCCTTGATCCCGAGCGGATAACCGCTGCCGTCGAGCCGTTCGTGGTGCAGATGGGCGACCTGACGGATTTTCGGTTCAAAGGCGTTGAGCTGGGTCAGCATGTCAAATCCGTACTGGGGATGCATATTGAGGAAGTTCTGCTCGGCCTTGTTGAGATCCCCCCGTTTTTGGGTGATCTGGCTCGGGATTTTCAGTTCGCCGATGTCGTGGATAAGTCCCGCAAGTCCCGTCTCCTCAATCTCGATGGGGTTCATGCCGAGTTCGCGTGCCATTAGCATGGCAATGAAAGCCACATTGAGGCTGTGTTGCAGCAAGATATCGGTGTGGGGGCTGCGAATAAGGTGGAGCCCGAGAGGCCCTTCATGCTGACTGAGGGTGAAGGCGGCATTGCGGACGATCTGGGCGGTATTGGCCAGCCCCTCATCCGGTTTGAGGTTCAGCGCCCCGAGTGCATCGCGCAGCTCGCTCATGGATTGGCCAAAGGCTTTGTCGGCGGCGCGCATGGAGCGGCGAAAGGCCTTTTCGTCAAAGGGGGGCGGGCCCGAGGCAATCAGCTCTTCCAGCTCATCAAGATCAGGCCCGGCATCCGGGATATCGCCGCGCAGCAGCGGCTCGATAGGTAGATCGCTCTTGTCGGGGTCGACCATCAGCAGGGTGAGATCAAGATGACGGAGAATGTCGAGTTGCTGCTGATCCTTGATCTTGAAGGTATTGAACATAAACGGGTGGTTGGTCCATCCCGTGGGGAGATGGATATAGTGGCCTACTCTCAATTGCTCTATCGAGGCTTGGATCAGTGCCATCGGTTAACCTGCATTTCGTGAATGCCTACTCAACAAGCTAGCAAAATCCGATGGATAGACAACTAAAAATCCATTTCGGGGCTGCGGAGCACCCCGTGCTGTGATGGTGCGCACGAGCGCCGTGCTTCTCCTCTTAATTCGCGCTTAAGTTTTACTTCCTACGCTGGCCCCGTCGTTTTTGTTGGCTTGGCCGGCCCGCTGCGCTGCAGGCCGGTATGTAGGAGTTGTTTATGCGTGTAACCCTCGGTGTACTGCAGACCAATTTGTTGCTGGTGCTCTTTTTTGCCCTGGTTCTGAACTGGCCAATCTTTTTGCATTTCTATACGGTGCTCAGCGCCCTGACCCATGTCAAAGCCGGATTTGCCATCTCGATCCCGCTGGTGCTGATCGCGGCGCTCAATGCCGTGTTTATTCCCTTCACGTTCCGGTTTGTGCTCAAGCCCTTTTTTACCGTACTCATTCTGACTGGCTCCATCGTCAGCTACGCCATGCTCAAATACGGCGTCATCTTTGATGCAGGCATGATCCAGAACATAGTAGAGACCAACAGCGGTGAGGCGGGGGCCTATTTGAATGGCTCCGTTGCACTCTGGTTTCTGCTGACCGGGCTGTTGCCTGTTCTGGTGCTCTGGTCACTGCGGATCCGCTATCCGGCTCGCTGGTATCAGGGGTTGGCGTTGCGGGCTGGTGCACTGGCTATCTCTCTGCTGTTTATCGGGGGCGTCGCGTCACTTTACTATCAGGATTACGCCTCGGTCGGGCGCAACAACAAGTCGCTGGCCAAAGAGATTGTGCCCGCCAACTATGTGCACGGCCTCTATAAATATGGGCGGGATGTGCTGTTTGCCACGCCGATCCCCTACCAGCATCTGGGGACCGATGCCAGGGTGGTGGCACGGGGAAGCAAGCCGACTTTGATGTTCCTGGTGGTGGGGGAGACGGCGCGCAGCCAGAACTACTCCCTTAACGGGTATGGCAAGGCGACCAACAGCTTTACGGCAAAAGAGCAGGGAGTGGTGTCGTTCAAAGATGTGCGCTCCTGCGGGACTGCTACTGCGGTTTCGGTGCCCTGCATGTTCTCCAACCTCACGCGCCGTGGCTACGATGACCAGCTTGCCAGCTCCCGTGACGGCCTGCTCGATGTGCTGCAACATGCCGGAGTCTCGGTATTGTGGAAAGAGAACGATGGCGGCTGCAAAGGGGTGTGTCGCAATGTGCCGACCATCGAGATCCTTCCCAAATCCTATCCTGCGCTCTGTCAGGGGGAGTCTTGCTATGACGAGGTGCTGCTGGAGGGGCTGGATCAGCAGATTGCCGGCATGAAGGGCAACAAGCTGGTGGCTTTTCATCTGATGGGCAGCCATGGCCCGACCTATTTTCGTCGTTATCCTGCCAGCGAGCGCGTCTTTATGCCGGACTGCCCGCGCAGCGACATCGAAAACTGCAGCAACGAAGAGCTGGTCAACACCTATGACAACACCATCCGCTACACCGACAAGGTGGTGGGGCTGTTGATAGACAAGCTCAAGTCGCTGGAGAGCCAGTATGATGTGGGGCTGGTCTATCTCTCCGATCACGGCGAATCCCTTGGGGCCATGGGGCTCTATCTGCACGGCACGCCATACAAGTTTGCGCCGGATGATCAGACACGGGTGCCGCTGCTGACCTGGTTCTCGCCCCAGTTGCAGGCCGATCGCCAGCTTGATATGGGTTGCCTGGCGGCGGAGGCGAGCAGTCAGCGCTTCTCCCATGACAACCTCTTTCACTCCATGCTGGGGATCATGGATGTGCAGACCAAGGTTTACGACGGGGCTCTGGATCTGTTCAAACCGTGCCGGGCGGGCTAAACCGCCAGCAAGCACACAATAGAAAACGGCAGCCAGTGGCTGCCGTTTGGTTATCTCGCAAGATCAGTGTTTTACTTCTGCTCCATGATGATCTGCAGCAGATCCCCCTCCAGCAGGGCGCGCTTGACCAGCGCAAAGCCGCCATAGGTCGGCTGGTTCTGGAAGCGGGCTTTCACGATGGGTAGGCCACGGTGGAAGCTCGGCAGGGATTGATGCTCGACGCAGCGACGGATGGCCGGGAAGAGGATCTCTTCGGCGGCGGTGATTTCGCCGGCGATCAGTACCTTCTGCGGGTTGAACAGGTTGACCGTGATGGCCACTGCTCGTCCCAGATGCTCACCCACGTTCTCGATGACGCTGCGGGCCAGTTCATCGCCCGCCAGCGCCGCCTTGCACACCTCCTGAATGGTGATGTGCTTCTCCTGCAGCGCGCTCTGGTGACCTCGGCTGATGAGCTCCTTCACTTTGTCGATGATCGCTTCGTTGGAGGCGATGGTCTCGAGGCAGCCGAAGTTGCCACAGTGGCAGCGCTTGCCGAGCGGCTCGACCTGAATATGGCCGATCTCGCCGACGTTGCGGTTCTGACCGAGGAACACCTGACCCTTGGTGATGATCCCGGAGCCCGTCCCCTGGTGGACGCTCACCAGAATGGAGTCCATGCAGTCGCGGGACTCGCCGAAGAAGTGTTCGGCCAGTGCCAGCGAGCGGGTGTCGTTGCCCACGTAGCAGGGGAGGTTGAAGTGGTTCTCAAGCAGCTTCGCCAACCCCAGATTACGGATCTGGTACTTGGGGGTGTAGATGACCATACCGGATTCCGGGTTGACCAGACCCGGCATGGTCAGCGCGATGCTGATGAGGTTGCGACAGCGTTCGCGGTTGGCATCGATAAAGGCGCCAATCTCTCGCAGCAGCATGTCGACCACGGGTTGCTGGTCGATCTCGGTCACCTGAATGACGTGCTGGTCGAGCTCCTTGCCATCTAGGTCATAGAGACTCAGTTGCAGGTAGCCGCGGCCCAGCTTGGCAGAGACAAACTGAAAGCGATGTTTGATGGTGGTCAGGGAGATGGCACGCCGCCCGCCGGTTGAGGCTTGCGGAGAGGTCTCCTTGATCAGGCCATGCTCGATCAGTTGCCGGGTTATTTTGGTCACGCTGGCCGGGGCCAGCTGACTCAACTCGGCAATCTTGACCCGGGAGATGGGGCCTTGCAGGTCGATGAGCCGATACACGGCTGCACTGTTGACCTGCTTGATAAGATCTACGTTTGCTATTTGTCCGCCAGTCATGATGTCACTGTTGTGTGTAGTGTCCGTTAACCACGGTCCCACGGACCGTGAAGTCCTGATCGAAGACAGTGAGGTTGGCTACTTTACCGACCTGGATACTACCGAGACGTGAGTCCCATCCAATGGCGCGAGCGGGGTAGAGGCTGGCCATTCTCAGTGCTTCATCGAGCGGTAATCCGACCTGCTTGACCAGATTTTCCACCCCCTCAATCATGGTGAGGGAGGAACCGCCGAGTGTACCATTCTCGTCGACACACTGACCATCGCGTAAAAAGACGGTGGTGCCACAAAAATCAAATTTCTCAAAGCCTTCCGGCGCTCCGGCTGCCGCGGTGGCATCGGTGACCAGCACCAGTCTCTCCCCCAGCGCCTTGTGAGCCAGACGCACGTTGGCCCAGTGCACATGGTGCCCATCGACGATGATGCCCGCATAGACATCCTTGCGATCGTAAATGGCGCCCACGACGCCCGGCTCGCGACCGTTGAGGGTCGGGGTCATGGCGTTGTAGAGGTGGGTCGCAAAGCGAATACCGTTATCGAACCCGGCCATGGCCTGATCGTAACTGGCGGCAGTGTGACCGGCCGAGACCAGAATGCCCGCGTCCACCAGACGGCGGATATGGGCCGGCTCGTTGCGCTCCGGTGCCAGGGTGATTTTGGTGATGGTATCCGCGTTGGCGCAGAAGAAGTCGATCATCTCGTCCGCTGGCTGGCGAATTTGCGCGGCAGGGTGGATCCCCTTGCGCTTGAGGTTGGTGTAAGGCCCTTCCAGATGGACGCCCAGCACCTCGTTGGGGTGTGCAGCCATGTAGTCACGGGTCACCGCAACGGCCTGCTTCATGTCGGCATCCGGACTGGTGATCAGGGTCGGCAGGAAGCTGGTGGTACCGGATTTGAGGTTGGCCGCCTGCATGATTGCCAGGGTCTCGACCGTGATCTCGGTGTTGAACATCACACCGCCACAGCCGTTGAGCTGCACGTCGATAAAACCGGCAGTCAGGTTGGCGCCTTTGAGGTCAATCAGCTCGATGCCTGCAGGCAGTTCGGCCAGGTGAGAGATGGCGACAATCTTGTCGCCCTCGATAAGCACCCCGTAGCCGGTCAGCACGCAGCTGCCAGTGTAGAGGGTGCAGTTGGTCAATGCGTACATGACGACTCCTTACAGACGGCCGATGTTGGCGGCTTCCAGCTGCTGGAAGTAGCGAACGGTCTTGACCTTGAGCTCCATGGTGGAGGGCTCGTCGCACACCATCATTCCCTTCGGATGCAGTTGCAGGGTGGAGATGGTCCACATGTGGTTGACGCTGCCTTCCACGGCGGCCTGCAGGGCCAGTGCCTTGCCGTGACCGGTGACCAGGATCATGATCTCTTCCGCATCCATCAGGGTGCCGACACCCACGGTCAGGGCCAGTTTGGGCACCTGCTCCATGTCGCCACCGAAGAAGCGGGAGTTGGCGATGCGGGTGTCTTCGGTCAGGGTCTTGACCCGGGTGCGGGAGGAAAGGGAAGAAGCCGGCTCGTTGAATGCGATGTGGCCGTCATTACCCACGCCACCCATGAACAGGTGGATCTTGCCGTAGGACTTGATCTTCTCTTCGTAGCGCTTGCACTCGGCCACCAGATCCTCGGCATTGCCGTTGAGGATGTTGATGTTCTCGGGACTAATGTCGATGTGGCTGAAGAAGTTGTTGTGCATGAAGCTGTGGTAGCTCTCCGGGTGATCTTCCGGCAGGCCGACGTACTCGTCCATGTTGAAGGTGACCACATTCTGGAAGCTCACTTCACCGGCTTTGTGCAACTCGATCAGGCGCTTGTAGGTGTTGAGCGGGGTGCCACCGGTGGGCAGGCCCAGTACGAAAGGGCGATCGCTGGTCGGCTTGAACGCGTTGATGCGGTCAACGATGTAACGAGCAGACCACAGGCCTACTTGGCTGGCAGATTTCAACGGGATCAGGCGCATATGGGATACCTCTGTGTCGGGTTGCGACCGGTTTGGCGGTGGCAATTGGCTAAGACGGATTCAAGTTGTTTTATAGCGTAAATAAAGATTGCGAACTAAGCCACATCTATCCACCACCTTTATCTTGTTTGGGTGATAACGATCACGATTATCGGTTTATTAATTTGCGCAGCGAAATAAAAGCCCTAGACTGCCAATCAAGCCTTGATGGCTTATGCGTCAAACGTGATAAGCACTTAATTTCTAGAAAAACATTAACTAAGGAGAGGAACCGTGAACATTCTCGGTTATATGCAAAAGATCGGCCGTGCCCTGATGGTGCCGGTAGCGGTATTGCCTGCCGCAGCGATCCTGATGGGGGTTGGCTACTGGATTGACCCGAATGGTTGGGGCGGTGACAGCGCGCTGGCTGCCTTTCTGATTAAGGCGGGTTCGGCACTGATTGATAACATGTCCACCCTGTTTGCGGTGGGCGTTGCTTACGGTATGTCCAAGGATAAAGACGGTTCTGCCGCACTGGCCGGTCTGGTCGGTTTCTTGGTAGTGACCACCCTGTTGAGCCCGGCGACTGTTTCTATGATCAAAGGGATTCCACTTGATCAGGTACCGGCTGCTTTTGGTAAGATTAACAACCAGTTTGTGGGGATCCTGTGTGGTGTTATCGCCGCAGAGCTGTACAACCGCTTCAGCAGCGTCGAGCTGCACAAGGCACTCTCCTTCTTCTCTGGCCGTCGTCTGGTGCCGATTGTAACGTCCGTCGTGATGATCGTCGTATCCTTCGTCCTGATGGCGGTATGGCCGGTAATTTACGGTGGTCTGGTGAGCTTTGGTGAATCCATTGTCAGCCTGGGCTCTACCGGTGCCGGTATCTACGCCTTCTTCAACCGTTTGCTTATCCCGATTGGTCTGCACCACGCCCTGAACTCCGTGTTCTGGTTCAACGTGGCCGGTATCAACGACATCCCGAACTTCCTGGGTGGTCAGGCTACCATCGATGCTGCTCTGGCCGCTGGCAAGAGCCTGGATCAGGTGAAAGGCGTGGTCGGTATGTACCAGGCTGGCTTCTTCCCCATCATGATGTTCGGTCTGCCGGGTGCCGCTCTGGCCATCTACCACTCCGCCAAGAAAGAGAACAAAGAGAAAGTTGCCTCCATCATGATCGCAGCTGCCTTTGCCTCCTTCTTCACCGGTGTAACCGAGCCGCTCGAGTTCTCCTTCATGTTCGTGGCGCCGGTACTGTATGTCATCCACGCCGTACTGACCGGTATCTCCGTGTTCATCGCTGCCTCCATGCAGTGGATGGCCGGTTTCGGTTTCAGTGCCGGTCTGGTGGATATGGTGCTCTCCAGCCGTAACCCGCTGGCGACCAACTGGTACATGCTGATCCCTCAGGGTCTGGTCTTCTTCGGCCTCTACTACACCGTGTTCCGCGTAGTGATTGCCAAGCTGAACCTGAAAACCCCGGGTCGTGAAGATGACGAAGAGAGTGCTCCGGCTGCCGCTCAATCTACTAACCGTACCGAGCTGGCCAAGCAATACCTGGAAGTGCTGGGTGGTCAAGAGAACCTGGTCTCCATCGATGCCTGCATCACCCGTCTGCGTCTGACTCTGAAAGACCGCAGCATCGTCGATGAGCGCAAGCTGAAAGCCCTGGGTGCGGCCGGTGTGGTCAAACTCGGTGAGCAGAACCTGCAGGTGATTCTGGGCCCATTGGCCGAAATCATCGCCGGTGAGATGAAAGCCCTGCGTTAATCGAGCGACTCGCTCACCTCAAGTCTAAGTCCATTGTTGACATAACTAAGGGCCCCGCTCAGGGGCCCCATATAAAAAAGCCAAGAAAATCCAACCTTTACTTCAAATGAGAGCAGCAGTTATGAACTTGAAACATTCTCTGTTAGCCATTGCCATGTCTACCGTTTTTGTCAGCCAGGTCCAGGCAGCCGATGCCGCCAAGCAGGCCGTGGTCGACTCCCTCGCCAACAACCTGGTGGTCAAGTATGAAGTGGTCACCAACGACGGTGCCGGTGCCGGCCTCGATTGCCAGGCGCTGGGTTCCGAGTGGGCGAGCTGTGGCGTTGCCAAGCTGCACCTGACCAATACCGGTGCGGACGTCACCTCCAAAGACTGGAGCATCTACGTCTCTTCCATCCGTCGTATCCAGCGTGTGGATAACGACCAGTTCACCATCACTCACCTGACCGGCGATCTCTATCGTTTGACGCCAACCGAGAAGTTCCAGGGCTTTGCCAAGGATGCCACGGTCGAAGTGCCGCTGGTGGTGGAATACTGGGTACTGTTCGAATCTGACATCATGCCGAACTGGTATGTCGCCAGCGAAGGTGCCGAGCCGAAAGTACTGGCCAGCATGAGCAACATCAATGATGCCAGCACCTACGAGAAGCCGATGCCGGCCGATGGCTGGAAGCGTACCAAGGATGACAAGAACATCCTGATGAACAGCGAGACCCGTTTCGCGGCCAACCAGACCAGCACCCTGCTGCCGGCTGGCAAGATTGACAACCAGATCCTGCCGACCCCGATGAAGCAGGTGGTCAAGGCTGGTCCGCAAATCGACTTCTCTACCATCAAACTCAATGCCCTGGATTTGCCGAGCGATCGCGCCGAGGCCCTGAAGGCTCAACTGACCAAGCTGGGTGTTACCCTCTCCGACACCGGCTACCCGGTGACCATCAAGCTCGGCAGCAAGCTCAAGCAGGCTGAAGGTTATGACATGACCATCGGTCAGAAGGGCACCGTGATCCAGGGTCGCGACATCGACGGGGCATTCTGGGGTGCACAATCCCTGATCTCCCTGCTGGGTGTTGATGACAAGCTGGTGAGCCCGATGACCGTCGAGGATGCGCCGCGCTTCGAATACCGCGGCATGCAGACCGACGTGGCCCGCCACTTCCGCAGTCTGGATACCATGAAGAAGCTGGTTGACCAGATGTCTGCCATGAAGCTCAACGTGCTGCACCTTGGCCTGACCAACGATGAAGGCTGGCGTCTGGAGATCCCGGGTCTGCCGGAGCTGACCCAGGTCGGTAGCCAGCGTTGCCACGACGAGTCCGAAACCAAGTGCCTGATGCCGCAACTGGGTTCCGGCCCGACCAGCGACAACCAGGGTTCCGGTTTCTACAGCAAGTCTGACTACGTGGATCTGGTGCGTTATGCCAAGGCCCGCGGTGTGACCGTGATCCCCGAGATCAACATGCCGGCTCACGCCCGTGCTGCCGTGGTCTCCATGGAAGCGCGCTACAAGCGTCTGATGGCGGAAGGCAAAGAAGCGGAAGCCAACCAGTTCCGTCTGACTGATCCGGCTGATACCTCCAACGTCACCTCGGTCCAGTTCTACGACAAGATGTCCTTCATCAACCCTTGCCAGCCGGGTGCTGCTACCTTCGTGGCCAAGGTAATGGATGAAGTTGCCCAGATGCACCAGGCTGCCGGTCAGCCGCTGACCGCATGGCACTACGGTGGTGATGAGGCGAAGAACATCATGCAGGGCGGTGGCTATCAGGATCCGGCCGTCACCAAGAAAGAAGAGCTGGTCGCCTGGAAAGGCAACGTCGACTCCAGCAAGCAGGACAAGCCGTTTGGCAAGTCTCCGATGTGCCAGAAGATGATCGACGAAGGCAAGATCAAGGAAGTGGGCGAACTGCCGGTTTATTTCGCCAAGGAAGTGGGCCAGATGGTCAAAGACCGCGGCTTCTCTACCCTGCAGGCGTGGGAAGATGGTCTGAAGTACGCCAGCGGTGCCAAGGACTTCGCCACCGACAACACCCGCGTCAACTTCTGGGAAACCCTCTACTGGGGTGGCTTCAATGAAGCGATGAAGTGGGCCCACAAGGGTTACGAAGTGGTGCTGTCCAACCCGGATTACCTCTACTTCGACTTCCCGAACGAAGTACACCCGGCCGAGCGTGGCTACTACTGGGCAACTCGTTTCAACGACACCCGCAAGGTGTTCGCCTTCGCCCCGGAAAACCTGCCGCAGAACGCCGAGACCTCGGTTGACCGCGACGGCAACGCCTTCGTGGCCAAGGGTGACCAGGATCCGGTCAAGTTCAAGGGGATCTCCGGTCAGCAGTGGAGTGAAACCGTGCGTACCGATGCTCAGTATGAGTACATGGTCTACCCGCGTATCTTCTCCGTGGCCGAGCGTGCCTGGCACAAAGGTGGCTTCGAGCTGGATTACGTGAAGAACCGCGAGTTCTCCGGTGAGACCAAGTTCGTCAACAAGGCCACCCTCAACAAAGAGTGGAACCAGTTTGCCAACGTACTGGGTCAGCGCGTGCTGCCGAAACTGGATCAGGCCGGTGTTGAATACCGCCTCTCCGTACCGGGGGCCAAGGTAGTGAACGGTGTGCTGGAAGCGAACGTGGATCTGCCGGGTCTGCCCATCCAGTACAGCCTGGACGGTACCAACTGGAGTGCCTATGACGCCGCGGCCAAGCCGAGCGTGAATGGCAAGGTCTACCTGCGTACCACCAGCTTCGATGGCAAGCGCACCAGCCGTGTCACCGAACTGAACTGATAGCAGTCAACCGTTAACATGAGGTGGGTCGCAAGACCCGCCTTTCCCAAGGGCGATGGCGCATCGGGTTTGGGAAAGGTTGACTGTGCGTGTGAGCCTTTGTTGTGTGTAATTGTCTGTTTTGTGTTTTTCATCACTTTCAGCCCCGCCCAGTGCGGGGCTTTTTTATGGCTATGTCCCAATTACGTGTTGAAAGGCTAATCTTGAAGTAGGCCATCACCTTGAGGTCTACCATCATGGATACCCCAGCCTTTCAACACCTGC
>NZ_JBFODV010000121.1:0-1980 GCF_040908495.1 Aeromonas sp. R1-1
GGGGCAGCATCCATCATCGCCTGAATATCCACTTCGCCGCTAAACAGGTGGGCGTAGCGGGATTCGCGCTTGCCCGGCTCGCGCGGCAGCTTGACCACGTAGGGGCCACGTTCGATGAGCTGGGTCAGCACCGCATCCACCTCGGTGACATCATCGAAGCTGCAGAGGCGGTTGGTGCGCGAGCGCAGCTCCCCCGGGGTTTGCGGGCCGCGCAGCAGCAGTTCGCAGACGATGCCGAGCTCCTGGGCACTGAATTTCAGCTCGCCAAATTCGGTGTTGCAGAATCTGTGCTGGTAGCGGGGCACCCGGGCGTTGAAGCCTGCAGTGTTGACTACCAGCCGCTTGCGGATCAGCTCGTCTACCACGGCGCGGATATCGAGCTCGGAGAGATCCAGCACCGGCTCGCGGTTGCTCTTCTGGTTGCAGGCGTTGACCAGTGCATTAAGGGAGAGGGGATATTGATCCGGGGTGCAGATCTCTTTTTCAATCAGACAGCCGATGACGCGGGCTTCCAGCGGGCCAAGTACTAACTCCATTTCCTACTCCCTTCCAAATCGAGACATCAAGAGCCCCTATCTTAGTCATGGTCCGCGCCGCGTCTAGCGTTGCGCGCCATTTTTGCGAGCTGATCAGGGGGTTGGCGAAAGGCTCGCCAACGCCAGAGGTCTCCGCTTTTAGCGCTGCCCCTGATAGAAGCGCGCCTTATTGGCATACATGGCGTCGTCAGCCACCCGGCTCAGCTCCGCCAGCGGGGTCTGGTCGCTGCTGCTCCAGCCGATGGCAAAACGCAGCGGGAAGCTGTGCTCCCCATGTTGCACGATGGCGTGCTGCTGGCTTGCCTCCAACCTGCCTGCCAGCAGCTGGCTGGCGAGGTGATCCGCCTCCGCCAGCAGCACGAACTCGTCGCCGCCGATGCGGAAAATCTTCTCATCCTGACGGCAGAGGGTGCGCAGCTGGCGAGCCATCTGGATTAGCAGGGCGTCGCCAGCCTCGTGCCCATACTGGTCGTTGGTACGCTTGAGGCCGTTGAGATCGAGCATGAAGAGGGCGAGGTGACGCTCCGGATGGCGTGCCAGCACCGCCTGATAGTGATGGAAGGCCTCTTCGAACGCCTGCCGGTTGGGCAGCCCGGTGAGGTTGTCAGTGCGTGCGACCCGCGCCAGCTCGTCGGTGAAGAGGCGCCCCTCGATGCCCACCGCCAACTGCTTGGCAAACAGCCGCAAGATGGCCCTGTCTTCGGACTCCAGCCCTTCGGCGCTCACCATCAGATAGCCAAACAGCACGCCACTCTGGCTACCGGGCAGAGTCATGATCTTCCAGAGTGCGTTATCCCACTGGCATTCGGAGTGTTTGACCTCCTCATCCATCAGTTGAGCCAGTTTCTCCTGCAAGGCATCCCGCAAGGGGGCATCGACCCCCTGGGTCAGGGAGTAGTGAGGCTGGCCATCGCGGCGGATCACCAGCCCCCAGCGGTGGCCGGGATAGAGCTGCGAGAGCTGCAGCAGGGCGGAGTTGGCCAGCTCGGCAATATCGATATCCAATTGCTGGTGCAGACCGAACTGCAACCAGGATTGCAGGATATGGCGGCTGCGCTCCTCCCGGCTCAGGGCCGAGCGCAGGGCGGTCGTTTGCGAGGCAACCTCTTGCTCCAGTTCGTCGTTAAAGCCGAGCAGCCGCTGGTTGAAGGCCTCTTTCTCGCTATTGGCCTGCTGCAGCTGTTCATTTTGCTGATAGAGCGCCCGCACCTGATCCGAGATGGTGCTGGCCATCTCTTGCAGCAGCTGGCGCACCTCGTCGTACTCCACAAAGCGCAGCGGCGCCTGCCGTTGCTGGTAGTTGCCCTTGCCATAGCTGCGCACCAGCGCGGCCAGCGAGCGCAGCGGTCGGGTGAGCCAGCGGGTGAGCCAGACGCAGCCGATGGCCACCAGCAGCAACATGACAGCGATGCTGACGGTCAGCAACTGCTGGGATTTATTGAGC
>NZ_JBFODV010000122.1:0-11315 GCF_040908495.1 Aeromonas sp. R1-1
TGAATGATGGTGGAGGGAGAAGGATTCGAACCTTCGAAGGCAGAGCCGTCAGATTTACAGTCTGATCCCTTTGGCCGCTCGGGAACCCCTCCACAGGGGCAAAGCAAATTGTATTCAGCCATTGCAATCAGGGAAATGGTGGAGGGAGAAGGATTCGAACCTTCGAAGGCAGAGCCGTCAGATTTACAGTCTGATCCCTTTGGCCGCTCGGGAACCCCTCCACGGGGTATTTCCTGATTGTCACTACTTTTGCACTTGAATGGTGGAGGGAGAAGGATTCGAACCTTCGAAGGCAGAGCCGTCAGATTTACAGTCTGATCCCTTTGGCCGCTCGGGAACCCCTCCCCAAGTGCGAGGCGCATACTATCAGATCCAGAGGCTTTGTGAACCCCTTGATGAGGCATCTGGCAGTAAAAAATGACTGTTCGTCGATTTTTTGATACATCCAGCTCAAAATTCAAGCTTATCAGCAAGTTGTACGCTGCTTTTCTGCACAAAACAGCATCCGTGCAAGCTGGCGAGTGTGCTGAAGATGAGGCAGATAGCAGAAGACCGCCAGCGTTGGCGGTCTTCCCGGGCATCACATCTAGCGCTGGAACGGGTAGACCGAACCCAGTTTCAGGATCTGGGTCAGCTCGTCCAGTGCGCTGCGGGACTCCTGCACCAGTGCCGGATCCCGCAGGTCATCGAGGGTCAGGCGGTCGCGGTAGTGGCGATCGACCCAGCCATCGAGGCGGGCAAACTGGCTGTCGTTGATGAGGCAGGCCGGATTGACCGCGGCGAGTTCCTGATCGTTCATGGCAACCCGCAGTCGCAGACAGGCGGGGCCACCGCCATTACGCATGCTCTGCTTCACGTCCATATAGTGAACGGCCTTGATAGGCGTGTTCATGGTCAGCAGCTTGTTCAGGTACGCCGACACAGCCGGATTGTCGCGGCACTCGGTGGGGGCGATGATGGCCATCTCGCCGCTCGGCAGGGTGAGGATCTGGGTATTGAACAGGTAGGATTTCACCGCATCCAGCACGGATACCTCGGCGGTCGGCACTTCGATAAAGTGCAAATCCCCCTCGCCAAACTTGTCGCTGATCTCGGCCAGCACCGCTTCGGTGTTGAGGAACGCTTGCTGGTGGAAGAAGAGCACGTTCTGGTTGCCCACCGCGATCACGTCGTTATGGAATACCCCCTGATCGATCACCTCCGGGTTTTGCTGAATAAACACCACGCTCTCCTCGCCAAGGCCATGCAGGCGGGCGATGGCCTGGCTTGCCTCCAGGGTCTGGCGGGCCGGATAGCGCTTCGGCGCCGGGCGGGAGTAGTCAAAGGCGCTGCGGCCATAGACAAACAGCTCGACCCCCGCCTCGCCATAGGCGCGGCAGAGCCGGGTGTGGTTGGCTGCCCCCTCGTCGCCGAAGTGGTCATTCTCCGGCAGATGGAGGTGGTGGCTGAAGTGGCGATCATTGTTGAACACGGCGCGCAGGATACGGCCCGTGACGTCGGGCTCCAGAGAGCGGTGAAACTTGTTGGTCAGGTTGGCGGGGGTGAAGTGAATGCGGCCATCTTGGGTATCGGCACTGGGAGAGACGGTGGCGGCATTGGCTGTCCACATGCTGGAGGCCGAATAGCAGGCAGCCAGTACGGCGGGAGCCTGCTTGGCGGCCTGCTCCAGCACCCGGGCATCGTTGCCAGTGAAGCCGAGGCGGCGCAGGGTTGCGAGGTCGGGGCGCTCTTGTGGCGCCAGTACCCCCTGGGTCATGCCAAGCTCGGTCAGCGCCTTCATCTTGCGCAGCCCCTGTTTGGCGGCCTCTTTCGGATTGGAAGCCTCCTGGGCATTGCTCTGGGAGGCAACGTTGCCGTAGGAGAGGCCAGCATAGTTATGAGTCGGGCCGACCAGACCGTCGAAATTGACCTCGAAGTGCTTCATTGAGTACATCCTTTCGATTTTTATGATGGGTAGCGGTTCCTTCCGCGCACAATGCGTCGGGGTTGGGCCATTATAAAGAGATTTTATGTTTTTGTAACAAGCCGGTAACCAGCAGACGTTTTTATGTCGTTTCAGATATAAAAAGAGGGGCGGTATGGCAGAAAATTGAAAAAGCGGTTGCGTCCGGCCTGTTGCCTTCGCATTAATAAATAAAGAAGCAATAAAAGAAGCCGTGTGGTTCGGGCTGGTCAGGCAAATTTGCTCACAAGATTGCTTTTTCGCGCCAAATCTCTTATACAGCCCCACAAAACCGCACACCAACCCCGTCGGGTGCAATGAGGATAATAGTTACAGCATGGGCAAATCACTGGTCATAGTGGAGTCTCCGGCCAAGGCCAAGACGATCAACAAATATCTGGGCAAGGACTACGTGGTGAAATCCAGCGTTGGTCATGTTCGCGATCTGCCCACCAGCGGCAGCGCCAGCACCGAGCCCAAGAAACCTGTCATTCGCGGCATCAAGTTGAGCGAATCCGAGAAGGCTGCCAAGGATCGCAAGGCCCTGTTTGCCCGGATGGGTATCAATCCGACCGCTGGCTGGCAGGCCAACTACCAGATTTTGCCCGGCAAGGAGAAGGTGGTCAGCGAGTTGCAAAGTCTGGCCGAGAAAGCCGACACCATCTATCTCGCAACCGACTTGGATAGAGAAGGAGAGGCGATCGCCTGGCACCTGCGCGAGATCATCGGTGGCGACGACAGCCGCTACAAGCGCGTGGTGTTCAACGAGATCACCAAGAGCGCCATCAAGGAGGCGTTTGCCCAGCCGTCCGAACTCAATATTGACCGCGTCAATGCCCAGCAGGCCCGTCGTTTCCTCGACCGCGTGGTGGGTTACATGGTCTCCCCGCTGCTGTGGAAAAAGCTGGCCCGCGGTCTCTCCGCCGGTCGGGTGCAATCCGTTGCGGTGCGTCTCATCGTCGATAAAGAGCGCGAAATCAAGGCGTTCGTACCGGTCGAGTTCTGGGATCTCAATGCCGACCTGCTGACCGCCGACAAGAGCGATCTGCGGATGGAAGTGGTCAGCCGCAATGGGGCTGACTTCAAGCCGGTGACCCAGGCCGAGACCTTTGCCGCCGTGGCGGCCCTGGAAGGGGTCGACTACAAGGTGGTGAACCGGGAAGACAAGCCGACCGGCTCCAAACCGTCTGCGCCCTTCATTACCTCTACCCTGCAGCAGGCGGCCTCTACCCGTCTGAGCTTCGGGGTCAAGAAGACCATGATGATGGCCCAGCGTCTCTATGAAGCGGGTTACATCACCTATATGCGTACCGACTCCACCAACCTCAGCAAAGAGGCGGTTGAGGCGGTGCGTGAATATATCGGCGAGCAGTATGGCGCGGCCTATCTGCCAGCCGAGCCGAATTTGTATGGCGCCAAGGCCAATGCCCAGGAAGCGCACGAGGCGATCCGTCCCTCCAACGTACAGGTGACTGCCGAGATGCTGGAAGGGATGGAGCCGGATGCCATGCGTCTGTACGATCTCATCTGGCGTCAGTTCGTTGCTTGCCAGATGACCCCGGCTCAATACGACTCCTCCACCCTGACCGTCAAGGCGGGTGAGTTCGAGCTCAAGGCCCGTGGCCGTACCCTGCGCTTCGCCGGTTGGACCAAGGCCCTGCCGCCGATGGGTCGCAAGGGTGAAGATAGTCAGCTGCCGGCGGTGACCGTTGGCGAGGTGCTGAAACTGGTCAAGCTGGATCCGCGCCAGCACTTCACCAAGCCGCCGGCCCGTTTCACCGAAGCGGCGCTGGTGCGCGAGCTGGAAAAACGCGGTATCGGCCGTCCGTCAACCTACGCCTCCATCATCTCCACCATCGTTGATCGCGGTTATGTGCGGGTCGAGAGCCGCCGTTTCTTCGCCGAGAAGATGGGTGAGATCGTCACCGATCGTTTGGTGGAGAACTTCGTCGAGCTGATGAACTACGAGTTCACCGCCAAGATGGAAGACAAGCTCGATGGCATCGCCGAAGGGAGCCTTGAGTGGAAGAAGGTGCTGGACGCCTTCTACGCCGAGTTTACCCAGGAGCTGGAGAAGGCCGACAAGGCGCCCGAAGAGGGCGGCATGCGTGCCAACCAGATGGTGATGACCGACATCGACTGCCCGGATTGCGGCCGCAAGATGGGCATTCGTACTGCCACCACCGGTGTTTTCCTTGGCTGCTCCGGCTATGCCCTGCCGCCGAAAGAGCGCTGCAAGAAGACCATCAACCTGGTCTCTGCCGACGAGTTTGTCTCCGCCACTGACGGCGAAGAGGCGGAAACCGAAGCACTGCGCGCCAAGCACCGCTGCGGTGTCTGTGGTACAGCGATGGATGCCTACATCATCGACGACAGCCGCAAGCTGCACGTCTGTGGTCGCAACCCGGATTGCGATGGCTACGAGATCGAGAAGGGCCAGTTCAAGCTCAAGGGCTACGAAGGGCCGAGCATCGAGTGCGACCGTTGCGGAGCCGAGATGCAGCTCAAGAACGGCCGTTTCGGCAAGTACATGGGCTGCACCAACGAGACCTGCAAGAACACCCGAAAGATCCTGAAAAATGGCGACATCGCGCCGCCGAAGGAGGATCCGGTGCCGCTGCCGGAGCTCAAGTGCACCCAGTCCGATGCCCACTTTGTGCTGCGTGACGGGGCTGCCGGTCTGTTCCTGGCAGCCAGCAACTTCCCCAAATCCCGCGAGACCCGCGCGCCGCTGGTGGAAGAGCTCAAGCGCTTCAAGGACCGCATCTCGGCCAAGCACAAGTATCTGGCCGGTGCCCCGCTCACCGATCCGGACGGCAATCCCGCCATCGTGCGCTTCAGTCGCAAGACCAAGGAGCAGTACGTGATGAGCGAGGTCAACGGCAAGGCGACCGGTTGGACCGCTCACTACGACAACGGTACCTGGCAAGAGAGTTTGCCAAAGGCTAAAAAAGCCTGATGAAAAGAGGCCCCGACAAGGGGCCTCTTTGCTTATGGATAGCGGTATACTGAGACAGCTGCAAGGAGTGCAGCTGTCGTCAATCGCGAAGTAGACAAGGAGGTTGAGATGGAGATTAACGAGATCCGGCCAGGAATGAGCTGCATGACCCGGGAAGGGGCGGCCTATGTGCTGGAGGTTGACCGGCAGAGTCTGCTGGTGCTGCTGCAGCGCGCGGACGAGACCATACCGGTGCAGGTGCGCAGCGACGAGATCCTGGCGCCGCTGGAGTGATCCGGCTGTGATCCCCTCAAAACGGCAGTAAAAAAAGCAGCTCGGCCAGATCGGGCTGCCATTGCCACTCCTTCATTCTGACCCGCCCACCGATCACCACGACCCCCTCCTGCTGCAGGCGTCCCGTCTGTTCGGCAAAGCCTGGCGATCCTTTCGGTAACGAGATGGTGCCCGCTGCGCCCAGCACCCGATGCCACGGCAGTACCTTGTCGGTTTCCCGCAGCACCTTGCCTACCAGTCTTGCCCGTCCGGGCAGCCCCGCCAGATCGGCCACCTGACCATAACTGACCACCCTGCCTGCCGGGATCAGGGCGATGATCGCTTCGATACGGGCAGCTTTGTTCAATGGGGATGGACTTGGTTCAATGCTCATAGACCCGATTCGTCAAAAACAACAGAAGCGCCATTGTGGCGCTTCTGTCATGGGGCTGGCAATGATTCAGCCGAAGGTCTGGCTAAGCCCCTTCAGTTGTTTGGCTCGTTCCAGTAGAGCCTGACTGGAGTGATCGACATCCAGCATCTTCTGACTGTTGGCGTGGGAGTACTCGGAGATCTGGTGGATGCTGCGGCTGATCTCCTCCACGACCGCTTGTTGCTGCTCTGCAGCGGTGGCGATCTGGGTGGAGTGTTCGGTGACCAGCTCTATCTCTGCCAGCACGGTATGGAGGCTGCTGGCGCCCTGGCGGGTCATCTCGGCACATGCGCGGGTCTGTTGCAGGTTCTCCTGCATCATCCCCTTCCAGCGTCCCAGCGTGTGCTGGATCTGCTTGATGCTGCCCTGGATCTGCTCGGTCGCCTTGTGGGTGCGGGTCGATAGAGTACGCACCTCGTCGGCCACCACTGCAAAACCACGGCCCTGCTCCCCGGCGCGAGCCGCTTCGATGGCCGCGTTGAGGGCCAGCAGGTTAGTCTGCTCGGCGATGCCCTGGATCTCGCCCATCACACTACCAATTCGTTCGGATTCGCTGGCGAGCTCTACCGCCGAGTTGAACGCCAGCTCTGCCTGTTTGGCGAGCTGTTCGATCTGTTGCTCGGTCTGGTTCAACTGCTGGTTGGTTTGTTCACAACGATTGCGAGCTTCGTTGACCTGACCGTTGGAGTCTTGAATGTTGCGGGCGATCTCGTGAGCTGTGTTAGCCATTTGAGTCATAGCTGTAGCCATCTGCTGGGTCTGGGCATCTTGCTCGTTGATATCGAGACAGGCTTGATGAGAGGCCTGCTTCAGATTGATGGCCAGGGTTTGCAGAGGTGCCGTGGCATCGTTGATCCTCCCCAACACGGTTCGGATGCGGGCCTGCAGCATCTTGATATGAAAATCGGCAATGGCGCCGGGGTTGTCACCGGAGTAGACCAGCCGGGTCAGACTGTCATATTCGCGGCCCAGCTGCTGTAGATAGTGGGGCAGGGCAAAGAGCTCGCGCCAGTAGGCTCCGCCAAGAAGCAACAGGGGCAGCAGCATCAGCAGGACGGTCATGGCCCCTTGGCTGGCGAAGGCCCAGCCCATCAGGCCGAGCAGCAGCAGGGTAATGGCCGGGGTGCGCACTCTGGCAAGAGAGGGAAGGTTGCTGCTGTTGCCGCGCTCGGCCTTGAGCAGGGCTTGGTAGGTCTGAGCGGCGATGCGCTTGAATTGGGGCTCTGGCTTGCAGCGTACCGACTGGTAGCCGCTGATCCTGTTGCCTTCATAGATGGGGGTCACATAGGCATCTACCCAGTAGTAACGGCCATCCTTGCAGCGGTTTTTTACCATACCGCGCCAGGGTTTGCCCTCCTTGAGGCGGGCCCAGAGATCGGCGAAGGCGGCCTTGGGCATGTCGGGGTGGCGTACCAGATTGTGGTTGTGGCCAACCAGCTCGTCGGCGCTATAGCCGGCGATGGTGCAAAAGGCCGGATTGGCGTAGGTGATCACCCCGCGCAGGTCTGTGGTGGAGACCAGTTGTACGTTGGCAGGAAACTCCACTTCGCTATCCAGGGTATGGACGTCTCTGCGGGTCATAGGAATACGCTCCGATGTTCTTGTTGATAATGTTGTCGTTGTTATTGTGGCAGATCTGGAGGTGGCCGCAGGCTCGCGCCAGCAGGAGGCAGACCAGCTTCATTGGGGGCTGGATTTTGCCAATAATGGCGGATGAATGGTAGGGGGAAGTTGATGTTTTGTTGGCTAATCGTAAAAAAGGCGGCCGATTGGCCGCCAAAGTAGAGACAACATTACCTCTGTGGCATCCGGTAGCGCACCTGCAACTGATCGAGGATCTGCAGCTGACCCGGCAGGCGGGCGGCGAAGTGCTCCCAGCCCTTGTGGGCGGGATCGCTCCAGGCCACCTCGGCCGTGGCCAGCATACGCGGGAACAACATGTAGTCGAGACGATCACGGCTGGTGATCAATTCTGACCACAAGGGGCTCAGCACCCCGAGGATGTTATCGTTGGCATGGAAATCGGCTGGGGCAGGGTCACACGAGTAGATCTGCTCCAGATTGAGGGTACCCGCCCAGTAGAGGCCGGGTTCATGAATATCGGCGCTCCAGGCGAGATCGAGATAGAGGAACTGGGCGGGCGCCATCACCACCGGATAACCGGCCGCGGCAGCATCCAACCCCGCCTGAAAGCTGGTCCAGGCACAGATGGCCGCTTTGCGGCTCACCTTGTCGCCATGCAGGATCTCCTCCCAGCCGATCATCTGTTTGCCTCTGGCGGCCAGATAGCGCTGGCAGTGGCGCAGCAGATGGCCCTGCAGCTCGCGGCAGTCGGCGTAGCCCTGCTCGACCATCAGCAGCTGGCAGGCGGGGCTGTCGGTCCAGACACCGGTCGGCACCTCGTCACCCCCCATGTGGATCTGCGGGCCGGGAAAGAGCTCGCATACCTCGTCCAGCACCGCCTCCAGAAAGCGGTAGGTGCCGGGCAGGGCGGGGTTGAGCACGTTGTCATCGAAATGCTGAACCGAGCGGTAGCGGGAGTGATCCGCCGTTTCGATCAGCAGCTCGGGCAGCGCCTTGATGGCGGCGTGGCAGTGGCCCGGAATGTCGATCTCGGGAATGACGGTGATGCCGAGCTCACTGGCATAGCTCACCAGCTCCTTCACCTCGCTCTGGGTGTAGTAGCCGCCATAGGGTTCGGCACCGCCACTGAGCTGGGGGCCGATCGCCAGATCGTGGCCGCGCCAGGCACCCACGTCGGTCAGCTCCGGGAAGGCCTTTATCTCGAGTCGCCACCCCTCGTCATCGGTCAGATGCCAGTGGAAGCGGTTGAACTTGTAGAGGCTCATCAGCTTGAGCAGGCGCTTGATGGTGGCCGGAGTGTGGAAGTGGCGGGCGCAGTCGAGAAAAATGCCGCGAAAGCCGAAGCGCGGGGCATCCTCCAGCGTGACGCAGGGCAGGCTCTCCCCATGTTGCAGATACCACTGGGCCAACGTGACCAGCCCATGACGCCAGCCCGTTTCGTCGGCGGCGGCAATCACCACCTCCTGCGGCGTGATGGTGAGTTGGTAGGCTTCGGGGGCCAGCTTGGCCTCGGTCAGCCGGATTTCAGCGTCGTGATCCTGCTCCAGCGCCAGCGACGTCAGCTCGTTGAAGTGGGCCAGCAATTTCGGCACATCACGGGGAGCGCTGACATGAGCCCGCTCGGCCAGCCGGAAGTTCCCCTCCAGCAGTACCAGATGGGCCGGTTGCGGCACGATACCGGGCAGGGACTCGACATCCGGCAGGTCTGGGCGGGCTACCGGCGGGTTCTCCAGTCCGAGATCCTGAGCCGCCAGCGTCACCGGCAGCAGTTGGGCACCTGTGGTCGCCTCCGGCAGGCTGAGAAAGAAGCCCTGCGGCATGTCGGAGAGCTTCTTTATGGGGGTCTGGCGGCAGCAAAAGCGCAGCTCGCAGCTGCCAGCGTTCGGGACAATCACTTTGTAGCTGCCGCTTTGGCGCTCCAGCTCGCCCCCTTGCAAGGAGTCGGGGTCGATATGGCGAGCCAGACAGAAGTGCAGCTTCCACTTGGTATCCGGCATGCGGGATAGGGTGAAGGTGAACCAGACATCCTCGCCGTCACGTCGGGCTACCTGGGTGTGGATCAGGGGTGTAGACATGGAAAATCCTCTGATTGGGCAAACAGGATGGCGCCATCGAGCGCATCTGCCTGGGGGGGGATCAGGTTGAGCTGGCCGAGACGGGGGGCAAGGCGGGTACCAATCCCCCCCAGCAGGGCGATCTGTCTGGCACCCAGCTGGGTCATCCCCTCCAGCAGGATCCGCAGCTGTTCGCAGGTTTCGTCCAGCAACTGATTGGCGAGCTCGTCACCATCGCTGGCGGCATCGAACACCCAGGGGGCAAAGTGGCCATAGTCCGCCGGAATGGCGCGGGTGGCCCAGCGTACCACCTCGGCCTGCTCCCGCTTGAAGCGATCCATCAAGCGGATGGCGAGGGTGCTGGGGGGCAGAATGCCGTCGTGGCAGAGCAGGGACTGCTGGATGGCGCGCAGCCCCAGCCAGGCGCCGCTGCCTATGTCTGAAATGGGGAAGCCGCGGCCGGAACAGGTGCGGATCTGCCCCTCCTGATAGACCAGCCCCACCGAGCCGGTACCTGCGATCAGAATGGCCCCCTCACGGCCGCCAAAGGCGCCGAGGCAGGCACCGAAGGCATCGGAGGTGAGCCTGACGCTGGCAAAGGGGAAGGGCATCTCGAGCAGGGCGTGATAGCAGTCGGCCAGCTCGGCGGAGGCAAGCGCCAGCCCGATCCCCATCTGCTGTTCACTCTCGATGCCGAGCCCGGCGGCAAGGCGGGCACTGGCGATGGCGGCCAGCACATTGGCGTGGGCATGGGGGATGCCCAGCTCCAGATTGGAGCCGGCCGCGCGCCCCTCTCCGAGCAGCTTGCCCGCCCGATCCCGAATGCGGGCGCGGGTGTGGGTGCCCCCACCATCGACGCCGACCCAGAACTCAATCATGGCGACCTCCATTTCCCTGCGCACTCTGCCAAGTGATGGCCAGAGCAAACCAGGCAGCGTGGGGGATCCACTGCTCGCCCCAGCGCCAGTTCTGATCCAGCCGATCCTTGTACTCCTCCGGAATAAAGGCCACCTCATTTTCGTCATCGAATCCGGCGGTAATGCCGTTGCAGATGCCCCCCTGCGCATTGGGATACCCGGCGGTATAGGCGGGGTTGTTGATGCCGTGGCCCGCCAGCATGCAGGCGTTGAAGGGGTTCTGCCCGAGGATCCAGTCGAGTTGGCGCTGGCCATAGGTGAGCAGCGGCTGGCTCTGGCGGGGGAAGTGACGGGCGCCAGCAAAGGCCATAGCCGCCAACGATGCGAGGCGGGCATTCTCCCCCTGCCACCAGTAACCGGATTCGTTGTTGTGGGGCATAAAGAAGCTGACGCGCGGCGCTTCATCCACCCCTTTGACATATTGGCGGGCGAGGGAGAAGGGGTTGCCCGCGCGGGCGCAGAGCGCCAGCTCGGCGGCCAGCGCCTGCTCCACCACGGTTTGTACCCTGGCCTTGTATTCCTGATCCGGCTCTACGCCCAGATATTCCAGCAGCGCCAGCACCGGCAGGCCTGCCTCGGCGGCGTGGTAGTAAGGGCGCGAGCCATCCTCGTTGGCCGACCAGTAGTGACCCAGCTCAGGATGAGGGCGCTGGCGGGCGCAAAGCTTGCTGGCGCGGGCTCTCGCCTCATTCAGCCACTCGGCGCCGAAGGTGCGGGTCAGCTCCACCGCCGCCAGCAGGGCGCAGTAGTCGTCGATGATGTTCTCGACCCCGTCATCGAGGTAGGCAAGGTTGTGTTCGCACAGATGCAGGTAGCCGCGTTTGGCCGCCTCGGCGTAGCGGCTGGCATCGAAGTCGCCACTGACGCTCTCGCGGGCAGCGCGGGCCAGCGCGGCGATGGCCATGCCGCCCCCTTGACGAAAACCCGCCTGCCAGTTGGCGGATTTGATCCCCTGTTGGGTGGCATAGGTGCACAGCTCGCGCTGGGCGGGATCCTTGCTCCACTTGTCGAACAGGGTCATGAAGAAGAAGCCCGACTCATCCTGCATCCGGCATAGGAAATCGGCGCCGTGCAGCGCCTCGTCATTGAGCCGCTTGCAGAGGTTCACCCCGTCGATATCGCGGCGTGGGGCCAGCAGTTCCCGGCACTTGAGCAGTGACCACACCACCATGGG
>NZ_JBFODV010000123.1:0-10161 GCF_040908495.1 Aeromonas sp. R1-1
CAGCCCCAGTTACCGGCATAGAACTTGTGCAGGCCAATTCCACCACCAAAGAAGACCAACAGGGCCATCAAGACCTTTCGCTTACCTCTATGGTGGACAGTGCCTCCCTCTGGTGCTGGTTGAGTTGAAGCTGGAACCGACGCCTGCTCACGGATAGGCCACGCGGCTACATCGATAGGTGAGGGAAGCACCTCAGCGATCGCTTTGGCCTTCTTCTTGGCTGTGCCCCATGTGTCAATCGCATCAACGAAGGAGCCTGTCAGCGATAGCTCAACAATCCCTTCTTCCGGCGAGCTGAAATGCACGGTCACGCGCAACCCGAATGGATTGATACCGTACTTCCAGGATGCTTCCAGCGTACCCTTGGCTCTGTCAGCAACCTTGATAGTGCCCCCCTCTGCTTGCAGGTGAGCGGCTACGTGCTCGAAGACAACCTCATAGTCGGCATGACTACGTAGAACGAGGTCTGATAGCTTGGTTATTGTGGGAGATCCCATGGTTTTGCTCCTTGTTGGTTTAACTACAGATAGTGGTCATTAGCCCCGACAGGTGGTGTCGGGGGTTGAAAATTAGTGGCGTGAAAATTGGCTTACATCCGGCTAAGCAGGGTCTTTAGGTCACGCTTTACTAACGCTTGGATCCCCGCAGGGCTGATCACCTCAAGGTGCGGCAGGTACGTTTTGATCACTGGCAGCAGCTGGGCACCATCGAATACTCTGCTTGCCGGCAAGATGCTGCCGTCCTCCAGCTCTCTGATAAGAGCCTGCTCGGGAAGGATGTTTCTGAGCTTGAATTCGTGGGCGATAGGCGAAGCTGCCTTGATCACCACTTCGTGAGTGGGGATGGCCTCTTGCTCGATGAGGTGTTGAAGAAGTTGCTGCTGTGACTCGCTGATCGTTGCTGGCGTTTCTATCTGCTGAAGGTTAGCGATACTCGACAAGGGTTCGATAAATGGCGTATCCGCCGTTACCCCTGCCAAGTACCAGCGGCCCCTCTTATTGACCAAGCGGTATGGCTCAATCTCTTGCGCTGCTTGCTCACCGACCCATGACAGCCTGACTTTGAGCTGTTGGCTGATTGCCTTGGCAAGTGGCTTTAGCCATTGGTGATGACTGTCATCTTCATCGAGTTGAAAGCCAGCAAGGACGAATACAGGTGTTGATGCTGGGTTGAGCCAGTGCTTGATCAGGGTGTCGTGATCATCCGGGAACAATGCTTTGGCACCTAGTTGCTCGCACAATCTCAAAATGGCGGGAGTGGTGGCTCTCCCCAGATAACTGGGGTCAAGCCAATAGGTCTGTCCCTCACGCTCCAGCGGTAGATAAGCCAGTCTGACGTTCAGGTCTCGCTGGATAGTACGGGCCGAGACATTGAACTCGTGGGCCAACTCGGAGATCACCAACCGCTGCCCGTTGTTGAGCTTGGTCAGGATCACGCCGAGGCGTTGGGCTAGGGTGTCGTGTTCTGCCATCCAGGGAAGCATCGTAGTCAAAGGTATCCAAGTGTCACTGAGGTGCCCGACAGGGCGTGTCGACTTGGATCTTCACGACAGGGGAGTATTTGGGTAAGCAGAGTTGGTATAGCTGCAGGGACTTTGGTATCTGAAAATGCGGGAAAGTTGATGGAATGCCGACGCTCGCGTCGAGGCGTCGAGTTTGTCCGTCAGCTCGTCACGACCGTCGGCATTTTTCCCCTAAATTCCTCCATTTGGGCTGGGTTGGGGTAGGGCTGAGTGAGCCGTGTTGTTGGGTATCAACGCCTGTTCCACACAGTTGGCCACTTGGGTACTGGTGTGCCTCAGCCTGCTGGCGTGCAGGTGGGCATATCGTTGGCTGGTCTGGCTGCTGGCATGGCCCAACTGAGCTTGCACGTCATACAAGGTTCCGCCACTTGAGACGATCAAGGCCGCAACGGAGTGGCGGCAAGTATGGATACAGACTGGTCCCTCAATCCTTGCCCGCTTGAGCATCCGGTTAAATGGTCTGGTGACGTTGTTCAGCGGCTGGCCCTGTTTCTGTCCTGGAAACAGATAGGGATTTCCTTCAATGGGGTGGGTCTCCTTGAGGATCTGCATGGCCATATGGTTGAGGTGGAGGATCCGGCTTTTCCCATTCTTGGTGTGGGGGATGAACAGTGTCAGCTGGGATTGATCGAGGTGTTCCCACTTGGCTAGCCTCAACTCGTCCTTACGCAGCCCTGTCAGCAACAGCAGTTTGACGTACTGACCGGCATAACGGTTTTCATCGATATCCGCAGCCATAAACAGCCGTCTGATCTCCCCTTTGTCCAGATAGCGGGTACGTTGGTTGTTCTCGGTCAGGCTTTTGAGATGCCTCATAGGGTGTTGCTCCAGATAACCCATCCGAACGCTCCAAGTCAGGATCGCTTTGAGTAAGGTGGTGATCCGGTTGTTGGTGGCTGGCTTTACCTTGCTCAGCAAGTTGGTTTGTAGGGTCTGGCCCTGATCCAGTTTGATTTCAGACAGTAGCCGAGAACCCAAGGCTGGCTTTAGGTGGTCACGAAAGCGTTGTGCATCATCCCGCCATGATCGTTTGTGGTGCATGGCATAGGGGAGGTAATGCTGCTCAAACAGCTCGGTCAGGGTGAGTTCCTGCCGCTTATCTTCCTTCTGCTGCTTGGGGTCGATGCCTTGCGAAAGCAGCCGTTTATAGTCTGTGGCGATCTCTCTGGCCGTGTTCAGGTCTACATCGGGGAAGCGGCCTATAGATATAGCCCGTTTACGTCCTTGCCAGAGATAACGAAGCAGAAATTTCTTGGAACCTTCCCCTTTGCCTACCAGACATTTAAAGCCTGGGATCTGGGTGTCACTGTATTCGGCTTCTGTTGATCTGGCATGGGGTGGGTTCGGTGGTAGGGCCTCAATGGCTTTTTGAGTGAAGCGAAATCGGGAGGGAGCATTTGCCATCGTTTGTCTCCTGTCATTTGATAAGTGGGGTGAGGGTTGGCTTGTCCAAGAAAAAACAGCACAGGGATGTCAATTCCTTGTGCTGCCGAGGTGAGATTGGGGATTGGCTGAGCCTAATGTTGGTCTCAGGCCGGAGGTGGAACAGGGCTTGGCCTTCTTCCGGTCGATATCCGGTCTTCTGGGTGGGAAAATTCGCCAAACGTAGAAATTTGCCGTCGGTGGCGACGAGCTGACGAATTGACCTAAACGGTTCCCGACGCTCCGTCGCCACCGACGCGACTTTTTCAGCTTTTTGCCTGAACTGGATCAGTCAGGTGTCACCGTCAGGGTGAATACGTCCATCTGGGCATAACAGCAAAAGCTCTGCTGCCAGACGTCAAACCATTCATTCACCTCTGCCGGGGAAATCTCTCCCATGATCGAATGGGTGTACTCTTCGATGCTGAAATCGAAGTCCAACTCTTTGGCCAACTCGGTACACCAGCCTTGGCCTACATACGCAAAGTCGGTGACGTAGCGCAGATGCCAGCCGTCATCCCAGCGTTCAAGACGGATCTCGACAGGGTGATAGCCTCCGGTTGTTGCGCTGTAGTCAGGATCTCGATAGTTGAGGGTCAGTGCTGCTGGTATGGTGCCATTCGGGATCTCGTTTGGGAAATCCTCCAGCGCCGAGCTGATGGCCTGCTCAAGTAGCATTTGCAGATCGTGACTTATCCTCACAGGTAAGCCCGTGATAACGAGGGTCGGTTTCATATCTTGGTTCTCGTTGAGATTGAGTAAAAGGGGTTGGGGAGAGTAGGAGGATGGAACGGTTACTGAGCTGCGTTGGTCTCTGCTGGCAGCTTGGTCTTAAGTCCATCGAACCACTCGGTATGTTTACCCGTGATCAGATGGCCGAACCGCACGTCAGGTGCAGCCTTGGTCAACTCCAGATGGCGCAGCACGGCAGCCAAGAACCCCGCGTTATTGCTGCTGCCCTTGAAGTTCCAGATCACCTTGAACAAGCCAGAGGTAAATGCCTTGTCCGGTTGTTGCTCGTTTAGCAGATCGACGACTTGTGCCAGCACGAACCATTCCTTGGAACAGAGGCCACCACCACTGCTACCTGTCAGACGGATCAACAGTTCAGCCTGTTCGGGTTCATGGCCAATCTCATAGCCCACGGTAGTTGTAGAGCCTGGCGAAAGGAGGGTGGCTACGCCACTGACCAAGACCACCTTGGCTGGTGATGCTTGTATGCCATCAAACTTAGCTGTGGCAGTCGTATTTACTTGCTGTTTGGCTGCTTGCTTATCGGTTTTGGTATTCATGCTTAGCGTCCTTCGAGATAGTCAGATAGTTGATTTCAGGTAGATAGTGGTGCCCAAATCAGGCGAGGTTTGATCTGGCTTGAGCGAGAAGGCCAAATGTTTGAATACTGGGAGTGGTGCGGTTAGGGCATCAAACGGTAAGCCGTAGCCAGAGAAGCGATATGCCTCCCATGCTTCGACAGCGGGGAGGGGCAGCCAGAACACGGTATCTTCGGCACAGTCGATCAGCTTGATAGTTCCTGCAGCTAACCGCCAGTAGTCAGCGTAGTAACCGTTGTCGTCATCCCGGACTGACTCGCCTGTGTGGGAAGCTATCGAGATCAATACTTCGGGCGCTTCGCTGTGCAGAGACTTGGCCTTGAGCACGGTCGCCTCTTTGATCACGACCAGCAGCACAGGCTGATTTTCATCTGGCAGGAACTCAGGAACATACATACCGTTTGTAATGACCTCCTGCATCAGCAAGCTCAGCGTCTGCCAGCTGTAGGCATAACCCTTGAGCGTCTCGTGGGAGGCGTATTTCCCTTCTTGAATGAACTCATCCATGGCTAACCTCCCTCAGTCCGCTGGTCCAGTGATATAGCCGATAGTGCCGCCGATGATGGTGCCTGCAACAGCTCCAGGGATACCGCCTTTGGCCCCGATACTGGCACCGGTGATAGCACCTTTGACTGCGCCTTTGGTGCTGCCCTTTACCGTGAAATCGATACTGCTATCTCTCATTGGCTTGATGCTGACTGCGGCGTATTGCTTGCTCAAAATGTGACGGATAACCATGTATTTTCCTTTGAATAGTGAATATGAAAAGGCCCAGAGTGCTTAGTTCTGGGCCTGATGTTCGGGATGAACATGGATTTAATATATGTTTGAAAATCTAGTTTAAACGTTGCACTATACATATACGTGTATTGATTTAAATGCAGATGTTTAATATGGATGAATTTATTGGAAGTCTCTTTAATGAGATTGATCTAGAAAGGGTTAATGGATGTACAAACAAACCGGAAGATGTTGATTCTTGTCCGCGTTGTTGCCAAGCCCAGTACTATCCAGGTCATACAATAGACTATACTTGTCCACAGAAAATGAGTGTATATACTGTACGGTTCTTTCCTGTTCATGCTGCGGAGGTATATAATGCCATTTCAATATCGCGAACCTCTCTAGAGGTGACAAACTTACTTAATAAAAGTGAACTTTACGTATTATCTATGGGTGGTGGGCCAGGGGCAGATATACATGGTGCGAGAAGAGCTATTCGTGAGGTTCATAGATTTAATAATAACATGTGTAGTGTAATGTTTACTCGGGCTGAAATAAATTCAGCCTGGGATTTTATATTTGAACGGGCCAAATGCATAGGTTTGTCATCTCAGAATATCACAGAGACGTACCAATCATTTCATGTTGATTTAGCAATGAACGATAATACATTATTTCCTCCTCAAGATGTTATTTTAGTGTCATATTTGATTTCTGAATTGTCAGATGAGCAGGCAATTGTATTGGCGGGTAAAATAAAAAGCTCTATGCATTCTAATACTGTTGTTATTATAAATGATCGTCCAGAATATGCTCTGAAGGATAGAATAAGAGCAATGATTGAGGTAATAAACCCCAGAAGTATGTCTGAAATCAACAATAGAGGGTGGGGACAATATAGTTTTTCTTTAAGTATTTCCAATTTCATGATGCCAAAATTTAATATGTCATCAGATTCCTTTGTGTTAGTAGGTCGTCTATGATAATTAGTGCAAGTAGAAGAACAGATATTCCAGCATTCTATACTCCATGGTTTATGAATAGAATCAGGGCGGGTTTTCTACTTGTAAGAAATCCATTTAATGCACATCAAATTTCTAGGATATCACTACTTCCATCGGAAGTAGATGCGATCGTGTTTTGGACAAGGAATCCCCAAATGCTTATGACGCATTTGGATGAGCTCGATTCTTTAGGGTATAGATATTATTTCCAATATACAATTACGGGTTATCCTAAGCTATTAGAGCATTCTGTACCAAGACCGCACAGGGCAATAGCAACATTTTCTGAGCTAAGCGATCGGATTGGTAAGGACCGCGTTATTTGGCGTTATGATCCCATACTGTTGTCAAATATTGTAGATTTAGATGAACATAAACGACTGTTTAAGAAAATAGCCTCTATGCTTGAGGGGAAAACTAGTCGAGTTGTTATTAGCTTTGCAGATCTTTACAAAAAAACAGAAAGAAATTTGGATGTTATATCTGAGCTGGAATATAAAGATATTTTGCATGAGCAACAATCAGTATTAGACCTGTCATCTTATATGTCTGAGGTAGCATCTGCGCATGGCATGGAGATCGAATCATGTGCTGAAGGTCTAGATCTTTCACAGGTAGGGGTCTCACATGGGAAATGTATTGATGATGCTCTTCTAATGAAATTGTTTGGGATTTCGTTAAGTGAAAGAAAAGACAGTGGTCAGCGAGCCGAGTGTGGTTGTATTAAAAGTGTTGATATAGGTGTTTATAACACTTGCTTGCATGGATGTTCATATTGTTATGCCACATATAGTCAATCATCTGTTTTAAAGAATAAGGCAAAGCATGATCCTAGAAGTCCATTTTTGATTGGTGGTACAGAGGGGGTGTCCACTGAGCTATTACGTCCTGAAGTAATACAAGGTAGTCTATTTTGATTTGGGTAAGTGTCATGTGCGGTTTCGTTTGCTAGATATTATTATTTCTGGGGTTGGAAGGTACTATGTGCAGCATAATTAATACTGAAAAGGATTGCTTGCCGGAGCGTTTTCGTCGTAGAGGTTCCGAGATCAGACGTGAATTACTCACTGAGTATGACATTGTACCTATCGCACATTTTAAACTCCTCCCTGGGCAGGAAAAATATAGTTACTCAGGTTATGTGCTTAAAGAGCGTTACTATTGTTTTCAATTTACACATAGGGAAAGTGGCGCAGTAGGTTCTTTTTTATGTGGGTATAAAGCGGCAGAAGATTTTCTATCATTGCTTGAGATTGGGCCGATTTCAATATTTAACCCGCTTCGGTCTGAAAATTTTGGTACAGGTACAGGTACAGGTACAGGTACAGGTACAGGTACAGAGGTACCTTTAAAGACGATAAAGATTAATGAAAGTAAGCAACTTTTCGTTGATGCAGCAAGGCTATTAATGATGCTTTGGGATAGTGCTAGCAAAGGAATGACACCTTTAGCATTAGCCCTACAGGGAGCTATCAAAGCAGGAATGGATAAACCTGTAGAATACAGACATGTACTGACGGTCAACACGATATTGGCTAAAAGTGGAAGGACATTAACAAAGCACTTAGAGTATGCACGCCTACGGTATGTCACCATTAAATTCAAAGACTATGATTTTGAACCGCTTAATAAAGTTGTGGAGCGAGCAAAATATAAAAATCATCCTCCATTTTTTTAGTTAAGTTCTTTGTTTGAATATTCCGATTTACATTTATTTTCGTGTCTTGGCGATGGTTGTGGTCAGAACCATCATATCCATTTGCGGAGGCATTCTTTATTTAATCTGCTGCCTCAACTGTGCGACGGAACTAGTCAATTCCATTTACCTGTAACTTCCCATCAACCACGTTTACGCAGCTATCTCTAGTCGATCGGCTCACAGCAACACGGCTACTATCCCTAGAACTGCCTTGGTCAGGGCCTAGTATTCTCAAGATCTCATCCTGGGTCAGCTCGCCAATACTCTTGGTCGCCATGCAAACAACTCCTTTTAAATGCAAAAGTTTTTGTGAACAGGCAGTCTGCCATAGTTTGGGTTTCATTCAATACATGGGATACCCAAAGGAGCCATTTCTGACAGAGATGGCAGGGTGAGCTGCCGGGGGAGGGGGCGAGGGATTTACTGGGGATTTTGCGTGAAATTTGCCGACGCTCGCGTCGGCGTGACGGTTCGACGCCTCGTCGGCATCGACGCGACTTTCTCTGTGCGAACGCACTTGCTGACACTGCTATAGTCTGGTACGCACCTTGGCACATCCATCAGCCCAAATAATGAACCGAATAGTCCCTAGGTAGCTTGTAGAGTGAGGCTGAGCATATCCTTGAGTGTGCAGATAGTTTGGTCAGTGTAGAGCTGACTGAGGCCCCGTTGCTCATGATGGTCATGGTGCAACCAACAGTTCATTACGGCGGTATCAACCCAGAAGGTGAGAGCGCTACGATAAATCTGATACTTGTTGTATTGAAAGCAGTTGGTGATGGAGTAACACGCCTTGCACATGCGTGCTGACCTGCTAATCAGAGTCCCCTCGGTTGGCTTCACTTGGATTGCTGCGATTTGGAAAGCAATAGCGATGTTACCTACACCCTCAGTCAGCGTAACGATGAAATATGCCGTAAATTGCCGTCTTTATCGAAAAATACCATTTAAACCGATTGAAGGTATAGCTCAAGTAGAGAGCATGAGCTTATACAAAGGCTTGTCGCACCTTATCCTAAGAGTTCACTGCGGGGTGATGAGTTTTGACGACTGTAAGGGGCCAGCTGAATGCCTGTACCATCGATGGCAAAAAAATGGCACTGTAAACGGCAAAAATTACCCAACTAAATTGTCAATAGCCTTTTTGAGCACTAAATCTCTTTGTTGCTTATAATCTTTCAATTTAATTGAATCATCAGTTGTGATTGACTTTGATTGTATTTCCATTGCATCTATTTTCTTGACAAGATCATTGTATCGATTACGGTCAAAGCCTAGGTATTTATCCACTAGATTTTGTGAAGCTATCTTAGTTGTAAGGCCTTGATTATCTACATAATTATCTCTGGATAACCCTCTTTTGAGATAATCGTAAGTAAGTGGTTGGCGATTCTGATACAAAGCGTGTTCAAGTAACGCTTGAGTAACATTTCTATTGCTGGTGTCAGACGGCGTTTTTTGTTGCTCCATGACCTTCATTGTGGCTCGAGCCATCAAGAGAGTATGGGGGAGTTTATGGCTTTTTATATACATGGCAATCATCCCATGGGAAATCGGTGACAAGAGCAAGCAAATTACAGGCCAATAATGTTTCCTCCTCATTACTTTAATATTGTTTCATGTGTTATTTGTGGTGATGCATGTGATACGTTCGCATGGTCTGAGCAAATATGTTACTTGTAGATAGAGTGAAGGTTGTCATGACACTTTAGTTCTGTGTGAGAAACGTCTATTTCGTGTGGAGGGAGATAGATATTGCCGACGGTCGCGTCGTCGTGACGACCCGTCACCTCGTCTGCATCGACGCGACTTTGCACAACTTGGCAAACTTCAGCTACAGCCCAAAAGACCGGATATGCCCCAGAGCTGCTCCGGTCTTGCCCACTAACCATTCCTCTTCCCTTGCTCTTGGTGGGCGTCTCCATCTTTCAATCTACGCTATCTCCACGCCAGAGCCACTTGCTCCGGTCTGAGCATCCCCATGGTCTCCCAGCAGAAAGACCGGAAGCTGTGACCGGAGGGTTTTTCTGGGGGGATTTACGTCAGGGGAGGGTATGACTTCTGGTTTGGGCTAAATCGTGACCCATTTACCAGCTGAGCTGACCGGATAGGGACCGGAGTAATCGTCAGTCGAATTTGAGTTGAGAGAAAACAGGGAGAGTGGATCGTTCACTGCGAGGGGAATGTGGCAGAGCAAGCGGTGAGGCATAGCTGGCTCGGCTTGAAACTATGAAGAGATAGATATGAAAAAGCCCAGTTCGAAAACTGGGCTTCAAATGTGGCTCCCTCGACAGGACTTGAACCTGTGACATACGGATTAACAGTCCGCCGTTCTACCGACTGAACTACGAGGGAAAAAGTGGCTCCTCCTACTGGACTTGAACCAGTGACATACGGATTAACAGTCCGCCGTTCTACCGACTGAACTAAGGAGGAATTGCCTGTCTCGTCAAGACGGGG
>NZ_JBFODV010000124.1:0-5404 GCF_040908495.1 Aeromonas sp. R1-1
GTGATCGGGGTCAACCGGGGCAACCTCGGCTTTCTGACAGATCTCTCGCCGCAGGATTACCTGCTGCCACTGGAGCAGGTGCTCTCCGGCCACTACAAGAGCGAACACCGCTTCCTGCTGGAGGCCTCGGTCTATCGCCACGGCGAGCGCAAGTCGAGCAATCTGGCGGTGAATGAAGCAGTACTGCACCCGGGCAAGATCGCCCATATGATCGAGTTCGAGGTCTATATCGATGGCAGCTTTATGTATAGCCAGCGCTCGGACGGCATCATAGTGGCCACCCCGACGGGCTCCACCGCCTACTCGCTATCGGCAGGTGGCGCCATCCTCACCCCCAAGCTCAACGCCATTACGCTGGTGCCCATGTTCCCGCACACCCTGAGCAGTCGCCCCATCGTGCTCGATGCCGACAGCGAAGTACGGTTGTTGGTCTCACCGGACAATCAGGACGATGCCATGCAGGTCAGCTGTGACGGTCAGGTGACCCTGGCGGTCCACCCGGGGGACGAGATCCTCATCAAGAAGAGCCACCACCAGCTTCATCTGGTGCATCCCCTCGACTACAGCTACTTCCACGTGCTGCGCAACAAGCTCGGCTGGGGCAGCAAGCTGTTCTAATCAGCTTTGACCGACAACGGCATTGCCAGAGAGGGCGCCTGAATTGGCGCCTTTCTCTGTTTTCTGTCGTGGCAACGCCCCCTGCACTTCATATCCGTACTGCGTACCAATAGTCAGTCCCGTATTCTCATAGCCATAGCGCACTGGCGCGGCTTTCCTTTGTTAAAAATGGCGGCGCCCTCTTTACTGTATATAAGACCAGTATATACTGGATGCATACACAGTAATGTTGACCTATACAGGATGAGACCATGCTGACCCAGCTGACCGTCAACAACTTCGCCATCGTCAAGTTTCTCGAACTCGATCTGCAACCGGGCATGACCTGCATCACAGGTGAGACCGGTGCCGGTAAATCCATCGCCATCGACGCTCTCGGTCTCTGCCTCGGAGAACGGGCCGAAGCGGGCATGGTGCGACCCGATAGCGATAAAAGCGAGGTCAGCGCCCGCTTCCTGCTGGACAACAACCCGGCCGCCCGCGCCTGGCTCGCCACCAACGAACTGGAAAACGAAGGTGAGTGTATCGTGCGGCGAGTCATCTCCGCCGAGGGTCGCTCCCGCAGCTATATCAACGGCGTGCCCGTCCCTCTTACCCAGCTCAAGAATCTGGGCCAGCTGCTGGTCAACGTGCACGGTCAACATGCCCACCAGATGCTGCTCAAACCCGATTACCAGCTCGCTCTGCTCGACGGTTATGCCGGTCACCATCTGCTGCTCGACGAGGTGCGCCAGCACTATCAGCAGTGGCGCCAACTGCAAAACGAGCTGAACCGGCTCAAGGCCGAGCAGCAACAGCGGGAGGCCCGCCGCCAGCTGATCGAGTACCAGGTGCAGGAGCTGGACGAATTTGCCCTGCAACCAGGGGAGTTCGAAGAGATAGAGGAGGAGCACCAGCGTCTGGCCAACGGCACAGAGCTGATGCAAGAGTGCGGGGCTTGCCTCGATCTGCTCTATGACAACGAAGAGACCACTATCGCAGGGCTGCTGCAATCGGCCGTCGATCGGGCCGAGGGGCTGGTCAGCATGGACAGCCGCCTCACCCCGGTACTGGAGATGCTGAACGAAGCGCTGATCGGGGTGCAGGAGAGCCACAGCGAACTTCGCAGCTACCTCGATCGGCTGGAGCTGGATCCCGAACGTTTCAACGAGCTGGAGGCCCGCCTCTCCAAGGCGATCAATCTGGCCCGCAAGCACCACGTCAAACCGGCGGATCTGGCCCAACACCATCAGGAGCTTGCCTCGGATCTCGCCCGCCTCAACTCCGATGAGGAGCGGTTAGAGGGGATGGAAGATGAGCTGGCCGATGCCCGTCAGGCTTTTGTACAGGCCGCCGAAGCCCTGAGCCAGAGCCGCCAGCGTTACGCCCAGGAGCTGGGCGCCAAGGTAACCAGCAGCATGCACGAACTGGCGATGCCCGATGGCCGCTTTGCCATCGAGGTGCGCCCCGACGCCCAGAGCAGCCTGTCACCACTGGGTATCGATCGGGTGGAATTTATGGTCACCACCAACCCAGGCCAACCGATCCAGCCGCTTGGCAAGGTGGCCTCCGGCGGTGAGCTGTCGCGCATCAGCCTCGCCATCGTGGTGATCAGCGCCCGCAAGATCTCCACTCCGACCCTGATTTTCGATGAGGTGGATGTGGGGATCAGCGGCCCGACTGCCGCCGTGGTGGGTCGCCTGCTGCGCCAGCTCGGCGAGTCCACTCAGGTGATGGTGGTCACTCACTTGCCTCAGGTGGCAGGCAACGGCCACCAGCATATGGTGGTGAGCAAGCATACCGATGGCAAAACCACCGAAACCCAAATGAGTGCCCTTGATGAGACCGCCCGTCTCAACGAGCTGGCACGGCTGCTTGGTGGCGACCAGATCACCGACAACACCCTGGCCAACGCCCGCGAGCTGCTGCGTCGTTGAATCTGGCAATAAAGCCGATTTGCAGCGATAGCGTCTGATAGCGCTGACCAAATATGCTGACTGCGCTGGCACAGGCGGGCGCCATTGCCTGCGCAGTCCACAATAGCCAATAGCCAATAGCCAATAGCCAATAGCCAATAGCCAATAGCCAATAGCCAATAGCCAATAGCCAACTGTGAGAACCGAACTCGCGTCAGGATTACCGACTCAGATCAATAAAATGGCGAGTTAGGCGAAGCTGGCAGCAACATGGGCGTGGATCCGGTTGCCTTCATGTGGCGGATTTCGCATAGTGTTGCCCCCCTTTATGGGTATCCAATTGTGAGGCTTTGTCTATGATCCACGTTTTTGGTCACAAGAATCCTGATAGCGACAGTATCTGCAGTGCGCTGGTTATCACCGACTGGCTCAATGGCCAGGGCCGTCAGGCCACCCCATGGCGTTTGGGTGACCTGCGCACCGAAACCCGTTTTATTCTGGAGCAGGCTGGCGTCAGCGAACCCGAGTTGCTGACCAAAGATCTGACCGGTGAAGATGTCTGGCTGGTGGATTTCAGTGATCTGGAACAGGGCCCCGCCACACTGGCACAAGCCAATGTACTGGGCCTGGTGGATCACCACCGTCTCGGCACTCTGGTCACCCAATCTCCGCTGGATGCCTGGATCCGGGCCGTCGGCTGCACCTGCACCATCGCCTTCGATCTGCTGAGCCAACAAGGCACTGTGACCCGCAGCCAGGCTCGCCTGATGCTGGGTGCCATCATGAGCGACACCCTCTGTCTCACCTCGCCGACCACCACCGAGCAGGACAAGATCGCTTGTGAGCGTCTGGCACCGCTGGCCGAAGTATCGCTGGCCGAGTTTGGTCAACAGCTGCTGATGGCAAAAACCGACCTGAGCGGTCTCACTCCTGCGCAGTTGCTGCAACAGGATGAGAAAGCATTCCAGGCCGAAGGTCTGAACTTCATCATGAGCCAGATCGAAGTGGGCAGCGAACAACAGCTTGCCGACCAGATCGAAACTCTGCAGCAAGAGATGGCACACCGTGTTGAAAGCGAAGGGCTCGACTTCTTCGTGCTGATGGTGACTGACCTGACAGCCGCAGCCAGCCGTATCTACTTTACCGAGCACGCCAAAGTACCGGCCGAGTCCAGCTACCACCCGGGCTTTGTCAGCCGCAAGAAGCAGGGTCTGCCCTGGGTGATGGATCTGCTGGCCAAGGCCTGATCCTCACTCGTCATTACCTATTCCCAAGCCCTGCCACTGCGCAGGGCTTTTTCATCGCAACCGCCAGTCGCACTCCCCCCTCTTGCTGACCATCTTGCTCACCACTGCAGTCTCTCGCTTACTCCTTTCACGGCTTATTGACAGTTAACGCCATAACTTTGCTTACATATTTGCGGCTGTTATTTATCAGGGCTTTGCTGCAGGATAATCGCCGCGCACAACCTTTTCCGTTTCAATTCAGGTGATCGATGAACATAACCCCCAAGCAGAGAACCCTGGCCATCACCATGCTGATCGCCGTGGTGCTCCTCGGCTGGCTAATCTGGCCCAGTCAACCCCCCAAGGCGATGCTGACCGCTCAAGTGACCCGCGAGGATATTGCCCAGACCGTACTGGCCAGTGGCGTGCTTCAGGCCGTGGAGCAGGTGGATGTGGGGGCCCAGGTCTCCGGTCAGGTTACCAAGCTGGCGGTCGAGGCCGGTGATCAGGTCAAACAGGGAGACCTGCTGGCCGAGATCGATCCCCTGATTGCCCAGAACAACCTCAAGACGGCCGAGGCGGAGCTTGCCAGCAACCGCGCCCAGCTCAAGATCAAGCAGGCTCAACTCAAACAGAACGAACTCGCCTGGCGGCGCCAGCAGCAGATGTTCAAGCAGGAGGCGAGCTCACGGGCCGATCTGGAGAGTGCCGAGGCCCTGTTGGCGGTCACCCGAGCCGAACTGCAAAACAGCCAGGCCAATATCGACAACGCCCTGATCAAGGTTGAGCGGGCCAAGACCGAGCTGGGCTATACCAAGATCCTGGCGCCGATGGATGGCACCGTCATCAGCATTGTGACCCGTCAGGGCCAAACCCTGGCTGCCAGCCAGACGGTACCGACCGTACTCAAGCTGGCCAACCTCGAGACCATGACGGTCAAGGCGCAGATCTCCGAAGCTGATGTCACCAAGGTCAAAGCTGGCATGCCGGTCTACTTCACCCTGATCGGCGATCCGGATACCCGCTATCAGGGTACCCTTCGCGCCGTGGAGTTAGCGCCTACCAACATCAACGATCAGGCCACCACAGGTACCACCACCAGCAATGCGGCTGTCTACTACTACGCCCTGTTTGATGTGCCTAATCCCGCTCATACCCTGCGGGTGGCAATGACCACCCAGGTGACCATAGTGCTCGGCGAGCGCAAGCAGGTGCTCACTGTGCCGCAAACCGCCCTCGGCAAGTCGCTGGGTGACAACGAGTATGAAATCACCGTGATCAAGGACGATGAGACAACCGAAACCCGTCATATCAAAACCGGTATGAAGGACGAGATCCGCATTGAGGTGATCAGCGGGCTGAGCGAGAAGGAGGAGGTGCAGCTCAATCACGGTGCCCCCGCCGACAATGATGAGATGGCGGTGATGCTATGAGTGAGCCCCTGAACCAGCTGCCGTTGATCCAGCTGAAAGGGGTCGAGCGACGCTACCAGAGCGGCGACAGCGAAGTCACCGTGCTCCACCCTCTTGACCTCACCATCTCGGCAGGAGAGATGATCGCCATTGTCGGTGCGTCCGGCTCCGGCAAGTCGACCCTGATGAACCTGCTGGGTTGTCTCGATAGCCCGAGCAGCGGCCAGTATCTGTTTCGCGGTCAGGACACCGC
>NZ_JBFODV010000125.1:0-14003 GCF_040908495.1 Aeromonas sp. R1-1
GTCTTTTTTTCAACAGAACCAGCGCGCTGGCGTTTGCCGTGCGATTTCCCCTGAAAGTGCCCTTGCCGAGCGGGACGCAGGCTGTTAACGTCCGGACAGGCGTTTATTTTTGAGATAGCACAGGAAGTCTATGAATTCGTTGCGTTTGGAACCCATTTCTCGTGTAGCCGGAGAGGTCAATCTGCCCGGCTCCAAGAGTGTCTCTAACCGTGCGCTGCTGCTGGCGGCGCTGGCTCGTGGCACCACCCGTTTGACCAACCTGCTCGACAGCGATGACATTCGTCATATGCTGGCTGCGCTGACCCAGCTCGGGGTCAAGTACAAGCTCTCCGCCGACAAGACCGAGTGTACAGTGCTGGGTCTGGGTCGCAGCTTTGCGGTGAAAGAGCCGGTCAATCTGTTCCTCGGCAACGCCGGTACTGCCATGCGACCGCTCTGCGCCGCGCTATGCCTCGGCTCAGGTGAATATACTCTGGGCGGCGAGCCGCGCATGGAAGAGCGTCCCATCGGCCATCTGGTGGATGCCCTGCGTGAAGCAGGTGCCCATATCCAGTACCTGAAACACGATGGTTATCCGCCGCTGGTGGTGGATGCCAAGGGGCTGTGGGGCGGCGATGTGCACGTCGATGGCTCCGTCTCCAGCCAGTTCCTGACCGCGTTTTTGATGGCGGCGCCGATGGCGGCCGGTGATACCCGGATCCACATCAAGGGAGAGCTGGTCTCCAAGCCCTATATCGATATTACCCTGCACATCATGAAGCAGTTCGGGGTGGTCATCGAGCACGACAACTACAAGCTGTTCTACATCAAGGGCAACCAGACCTACATCAGCCCGGGTGACTTTCTGGTGGAAGGGGATGCCTCCAGCGCCTCTTACTTCCTCGCAGCGGGCGCCATCAAGGGCAAGGTGCGGGTCACCGGTATCGGCAAGCACAGCATTCAGGGTGATATCCACTTCGCCGACGTGCTGGAGAAGATGGGCGCACGCATCACCTGGGGCGATGATTTTATCGAGGCGGAGCAGGCGCCGCTGCACGGAGTGGATATGGACATGAACCATATTCCCGATGCGGCCATGACCATCGCCGTTGCCGCGCTGTTTGCCGAGGGGCCGACCTCCATTCGCAATATCTACAACTGGCGGGTGAAAGAGACCGATCGTCTGCACGCCATGGCGACCGAGCTGCGCAAGCTGGGCGTCGAAGTGGAGGAGGGGCATGATTTCATCACCGTGACCCCGCCGACCCAGCTCAAGCATGCCGAGATCGATACCTACAACGATCACCGTATCGCCATGTGCTTCTCGCTGGTGGCGTTGTCGGATACTCCGGTCACCATCAATGATCCCAAGTGCACCTCGAAGACCTTCCCGGATTACTTCGACAAGCTGGCCAGTATCAGCCAGCGTGGCTGATCACTGACAAACCCGTCATCACCGACGCTTTGGGCCCGCGCTGAGCGGGCCTTTTTGCCTTCCTCACCAGTATCGTCATTTCGCTTAGCATCATTTCAATAACTTGCAAGATTGCCATATAAAATAGTTTTGTGATTGCTGTAATTTACTATTTACACATGCGCGGTCGCGGGCTATGTTGAGATTTCCTAATCGCAGTCATCTAGCAGGAAGCCTTGTCATGCAGCATCAAACCGACGACGTTCGTATCAGTGAAATCAAAGAGTTATTACCCCCGGTTGCGGTGCTTGAGAAGTTTCCGGCTACCGAGGTGGCCTCGTCCACCGTTTTTGAATCCCGTCAGGTCATTCACAATATCCTGGCCGGCGAAGATGATCGTCTGCTGGTGGTGATTGGTCCTTGCTCCATCCATGATCCGGTTGCCGCGCTGGAGTATGGCAAGCGCCTCAAGGCGTTGCGCGACGAGCTGAAAGGTCAGCTGGAGATCGTGATGCGGGTCTACTTCGAAAAACCGCGCACCACTGTGGGCTGGAAGGGGCTGATCAACGATCCGTACCTCGACAATAGCTGCAAGATCAACGACGGTCTGCGCATTGGTCGCAAGCTGTTGCTGGATCTCAACGACATGGGGCTGCCGACTGCCTCCGAGTTCCTCGACATGATCACCCCGCAATATGTGGCGGACCTGATGAGCTGGGGCGCTATCGGTGCCCGTACCACCGAATCCCAGGTACACCGCGAGCTGGCCTCCGGTCTCTCCTGTCCGGTGGGCTTCAAGAACGGCACTGACGGCACCATCAAGGTTGCCATCGATGCCATTGGCGCTGCCAGTGCGCCGCACCACTTCCTGTCGGTCACCAAATACGGTCACTCCGCCATCGTGGCGACCCGCGGCAACCCGGACTGTCATATCATTCTGCGTGGTGGTCGTGAGCCGAACTACAGCGCGGCCCATGTCAGCGAAGTTGTGAAGGGGCTGGAGAAGGCTGGTCTGCCACAGAAGGTGATGATCGACTTTAGTCACGCCAACAGCAGCAAACAGTTCAAGAACCAGATGGTGGTTGCTGAGGATGTGGCCAGCCAACTGCGTGCCGGCAGCAAGGCGGTGTTTGGTGTGATGGTGGAGAGCCATCTGGTGGAAGGCCGTCAGGATCTGGTGGAAGGGTGTGAACTCACCGTCGGCCAGAGCATCACAGATGCCTGCATCGGTTGGGCCGATACCGAAGTGCTGCTGCGCAATCTGGCGGATGCCGTCGCAACCCGCAACGCCCGTTAAAGCTATCTTGGCGGCGCTGTTAATCGTCAACGCGCCGCTGGAGTAGCAACGCGGCCGTTCGGCCAAATCGAATCCATAAAGCAAAAGCGCGACCCTCGGGTCGCGCTTTTTCATATGTGAAGTGGATTACCAGCGGTAGGTTTTCAGCAGCGCCTCCAGTTTCTGGCACTGCTCCACCAGCTGAATGCTGGCGAGGTTGGCGGCGTGCGCCTGACCCAGGGTGTCGTTGGAGGTATTTCGAATATCGCTCACCGAGCTGTCTACCTCATGGCAGACCCTGTCCTGCTCTTCGGCCGACTGGGCCATCTGGGCGTTGAGGTCATTTATGCGGGCGATGCGCTCGATGATGTTCTGCATGGCTGCCAGGGTCGCTTCGGTCTTGCTGATACTCTCATCGGCTTTGCTTTTTGCATCCCCGATCACCGTAACTGCGCTCTGGGCCTCATTTTGCAGGGCCGCGATCATCTGGGAGATCTCTTCACTGGCGGCGCGGCTGCGATTGGAGAGGGCCCGCACTTCATCGGCTACTACCGCAAAGCCACGGCCTTGCTCGCCAGCCCGGGCCGCTTCAATCGCAGCGTTGAGGGCCAGCAGGTTGGTCTGATCGGCAATCCCCTTGATCACCTCGAGCACACCATCAACAGCCAGGCAGCGGCTGTCGAGTTGCTGGATCACCTGATCTACCCGATCGATCTCTGCCGACATCTCGCCCATGTCAGTGATGGAGTGCTGGGCGAGGCGGCTGGTGTCGGCGGCATCCTGATTGGTGAGAGCGGAGAGCTCGGCGCTGTGGCGGGCATGTTCGCGCACCTCATGAGAGCTGGCGGCCAGCTCGCTGACGGCGGCGGCAACCTGGGTGGTCATCCCCTCTTGCTGGCGGGCCGAGTTTTCGGTCTGGGTCGCCACCTGACGGATCTGGTTCGACTCCTGATAGAGCTGGTGGGTTGCCCCTTCCACCTCCTGCAGGCTGTGGCGGAAGCCCTGCACCATATCATTGACGGCGCGTGTCATCTGGCCCAGTTCATCCCGGCTGTGATTGACCAGGGGGAGGGCGAGATCGCGCTCTTTGGCCATCCGGATCATGGTGAGCTGCAGCTGGCGCAGGGGGTGTTTCACGTAGCGTTGCAATACCCACCAGAGCAAGCCGAAGCCGAGACTGAAGACGGCGGCCAGGCTGCCGCTCAGGATCAGGTTGTTGTGGCGGATCTCGCCGAAGGTGTGGCTGAGGTCATAACTGATCCGTACTGCCCCCATCACTGTTCCTTCATTGACCTGGTGACAGGTGAGGCACTGGGTGCCGCGATACTCCTTGTAGGCTTTGAACGGTTTGATCAAGGTGAGCTGATTGCCCTGCTGCTCCAGAATGGCTTCGCCCTGATTGATGGCTCGCTCATCGAGGGGATCCTGCGCTTTCTGATCCGGGTGACCCGGGCCAAACAGGTTGCTGACGGCGGGGGCGCGTACCAGACGGGCTTCAACGATGCCCGCTTCACTCTTGAGTTTGGTCTGCACTATCTGCCGATTGGCCATGCCACCGGTCATCATCAGCACGTTCACCTGATCCATATAGGTGTTGGCCATGCTCTCAACTTTCTCCTCTGCCAGCCGGATGGCGAGATCCCGTTGCAGCCAGGCAGAGAGTTCGAAGCAGAGGCCAAAGGTGGTGCTGATGACCAGCGCAAGAGGGAGGAATATTTTCCAGTTCAAGGAGAGGTTATGCATTTTGGGCAAGTTCCATGCGCTTGGTGTTGTTATGTGATCCCGTATCATCTTGATCGTAGACGAAGAAACGGCGGGAGATGGTTCTCTATCGGCACACGATAACCACTCTTGAGTAAATAATCTGTTAAGCAGATCGGTAATGCAGGTTGCCAAAATGCCTTTCGGGAGGGGGGGGGCTCCTCGGGTTGATCCAGAACAAATTGCCAGTAACGATAATCGTTATCATTGTCATTATTTGCTGATAATAGTGACCATCATGAATCTGACCCCTTCCATGACCGGTATTGCCACGCCGGATCCCCTCAAGTTTGCTTTTAGCGCCAAGACCTCGGCTCACGCCAGTCGGGGAGGGATGCGCCCCTTCCCGCTGGATGAGGCAGGCTGGCAGAGCTGGTGGCAGCGAGAGAGTGAAGCTGAGGAGCGCGCCCTCTACATCCACATTCCGTTTTGCCGAAAGCGCTGCAGCTTCTGCAATTTCTTTGAAAATGGCGCCAACCCGGCGCGGATCAACCGCTATGTCAACGCCCTCTGCGCCTCCCTTGCGCAGGCCGCTGACACCCCGCTGGCGCAGAGCATGCCATTTTCAGCCGTCTATGTGGGGGGCGGTACGCCGACCGACATGAGCGCCGACGAGCTGGCCATGCTGGCCGCCGTGATCCGCCGTTTTCCGTTGTCGGCCGATGCCGAGGTGACGCTGGAGGGGCGCCTCAACGGCTTTGATAATGAGAAATGGCAGGTGGCGCTGGCGGGGGGCTTTAACCGCTTCTCCTTCGGGGTGCAGAGCTTTGATACCCGGGTGCGTCAGCAGGCGGCCCGTTTCGATGACAGGGAGACCTTGCTGACCCGTTTGGGTGAGCTGACCCGGGATGATGCGGCTGTGATCGTGGCGGATCTTATCTTTGGTCTGCCCGGTCAGGATGATGCCGTGTGGCAGCAGGATATCCGCGATGTGATGGCGAGCGGTGTACACGGGGTCGATCTCTACCAGCTCATCGCCATGCAGGGCACCAATCTGGAGCGGGCGCAGGAGAAGGGCACCCTGGATTGGCTCGCCGATGGCCAGCAGCGTGCCGCCATGTATGCCTATGGCGGGGCGCAACTGGAAGCTCACGGCTGGGAGCGTCTCTCTTGCAGCCACTGGCGGCGCAGTCCGGCCGAGCAGAGTCGTTATAACCAGATGGCCAAGCGCGGTGCGGAGATCCTCCCCTTTGGTGCCGGTGCTGGGGGCAGCATTCTTGGCCATGGCTTGATGTATGGACGGGATCTGGCCCCCTGGCATGACGCGCTGGCCAGTGGCAAGCGGGCGCCCGGGATGGTGATGGGACGCAATCCCAATGCAAGGATGGACGGTCTGCTGCGTGGCGCCCTCGACAGTGGCGTGCTGGCGCTGGATCGTCTGCCAGCGCCTTTGCTGACCCATCTGATGCCGCTTTTTGCCGCCTGGCAGCAGCACGGGCTGGCCGAGATCGAGAATGCACGGTTGCAACTCACCCTCGCCGGACGCTTCTGGAACGTCAATATGCAGGCTGGCTTGTTCGAGTTCTTGCAGCACAATCCGCTCGATGGTTCTGCACCGCCCAGCCATGGTACTGCCGCGGTGCGCCATTCGCTGGTCTGAGCCCGAGCGGAGCATTTGCACGGAGCACTTGCCCGGCTCAGTGCGATCCATAACAAAAGAGGGAGCCTTGCAGGCACCCTCTTTTGGCTTGGCAGTTAGCGTCGCACGAGCTTACTCGTCGCTGCTCTCCTGATAGCTGTCGCGCATCGCCTTGGGCAGGCGGCGCATTGGCGCAAAGCCGATATCCTCGCCCACCACTTCCCGCTTGCGGGACTTGTTTTGAGGAGCCTGGGCAGGCTTTTTGCTGGCGTCACCCTTGGCTTTGCCCTTGCCCGCGGCTGGCTTGCCCTTGGCATTGCTGCTCTTGGCGTTGGCATGGCCGCGAGCCCGAGGCGGGTTCTGCACCGGCTTGCTGCCCGGCAGAGTCTGGCGACTCGGCTTGCCGCTTGGCTCATACCCTTCCAGGATCTCCACGGTCAGTGATTGGCCGATCAGGGCTTCGATCGCCTTGAGCTGACCCAGCTCATCCTGACTGACCAGCGAGATGGCCTCGCCGCCACGACCGGCGCGGCCGGTACGGCCGATACGGTGGATGTAATCTTCCGCCATCTGGGGCAGTTCAAAGTTGATCACGTAGGGCAGTTGATCGATGTCCAGACCGCGGGCGGCGATATCGGTCGCTACCAGCACCCGCACCTCGCCACTGCGAAAATCGGCCAGCGCCCGGTTGCGGGCACCCTGGCTCTTGTCACCGTGGATCGCCACGGTATTGAGACCATCTTTTTGCATCTGCAGTGCGAGGCGGTCGGCGATCTGCTTGGTGCGAACAAACACCAGCACCCGCTGCCAGTTGCCACGGCCAATCATGTGGGAGAGCAGCTCGCGGCGGCGTTCCCGATCCACCTGAATGATGCGTTGGGTCACCTGCTCCGCGGCAGTATTGCTGGGGTCAACCTCGATCAGGGTGGGGTCGTTCAGCAGGTCATCCGCCAGCGCCTTGATGTCGTTTGAGAAGGTGGCAGAGAAGAGCAGGGTTTGCCGCTCTGCAGGCAGCGCCTTCATGATGCGGCGGATGTCGACGATAAAGCCCATGTCGAGCATGCGATCCGCTTCATCCAGCACCAGCACTTCCAGCTGGCTCAGGGTCAGGGCGCCCTGGGTCAGCAGATCCAGCAGACGGCCCGGGGTGGCGACCAGAATGTCCACCCCCAGCTTGATGGCGTCCAGATTGGGCTTGATGCTGACACCGCCATAGGCGATCAGAGTCTTGAACGGCAGGTGGTGGGCATACTTGATGATGCTCTCGCCCACCTGTGCCGCCAGTTCGCGGGTCGGGGTCAGTACCAGTGCGCGTACCTGACGACGGCCACGACCATGGTTGGCCAGCAGACGCTGCAACATCGGCAGGGTGAAACCGGCCGTTTTGCCTGTGCCTGTCTGAGCGCCGCCGAGCACATCCTGACCGGCCAGAATGGCCGGAATCGCTTGCTGCTGGATGGGGGTTGGCTGTTCGTAACCCAGCTCCTTGACGGCCCGCAGAATATGCGGAGACAGACCCAGTTCGTTGAATGACATGTTCGAGAGAAACTCCTGAGATGAGCCTTTGGCTCAACGGGCAGCCAGCATGTTGGGGCCAGCCACGATATGGAAAAGATAGTGGGGCCGTAATATAGCAAAAGAGCGGCCGCTGCGCAGTAGCTGTCGCACCGGCCGCCATACAATCGTTCAGCGCAGTGGCGTAAAACGGTGCGGGAGCATCAGAGCATCTCGCGGATCTGCTCGGCCAGACTCTCCGGTTTGGCCTGGGGGGCAAAGCGTTCCACCACGTTACCATCGCGGTCGATCAGGAACTTGGTGAAGTTCCACTTGACGTTTTCGAGCCCCAGCAGCCCCGGTTTCTGTTGCTTGAGCCACTGGTAGAAAGGGTGGGCATGCTCACCGTTGACATCGCACTTGGCCATGATGGGGAAGGTGACCGGATAGTCGAGGGAGCAGAAGCGGGCGATCTCGTCCGCATCCCCCGGCTCCTGATTGCCGAACTGGTTGCAGGGGAAGCCCAAAATCACCAGCCCCTTGGGGCCGAGCTCCCGATAGAGCGTTTCCAGCCCTTCATATTGGGGAGTAAAGCCGCAGCGACTGGCCACATTGACCACCAGCACCACCTTGCCCGCCAGTTGAGTCAGCGGGTAGGGGGTACCATCCAGTCGTTGCAAAGTGAGATCGGGCAGAGGCATGAGAAGATCCTTTCGTGGTTATCCGTGGGGTGTCAGGTCGGTTGTGGCGATGAGCGCCAGCCTGACGACATGATGGTGATGTGGCTACGGTATCGGTTGGCTCTTTTAACGGCAAGGTGAGAGCAAGGACCCATCCCCTTGATTGCAAGGGCCATCACAGTTTCGACAGCCAATACGCTCTTTGGCAGGGCGGGATCACAACTGGCGACAAAAATGCGGGGAGGCGGGCAGCAACTCGCGTATTGATGTTGGGACTTCTCAAGAGAAGCAAACCGGTTTGTGACTTTGCCGGTAAGTCGCTACAAAGCGCCCTCTTTCCACTCATTGTGAGCCAATCTTGGACTATCAAGCTGCCATGGATGCCATTTACACCCGGGGATGGGTGATAGTGGATGATTTTTTGACCGCCGCCGAGGTGGATGCCCTCAAAGCCTGTTTGCCAAGCGAATGGCAACCGGCCGGGATCGGCCGTGACGCCCTGCACCAGGGCAATCCCGATATTCGCCGTGACCAGATCCACTGGCTGGAGCCCTCTCTCGGTGCGCCGGTGGCCGACTACCTCGCCCGGATGGAGTCCCTGCGTCTTGCCGCCAACCGGATGCTGATGCTGGGATTGTTCGACTACGAGGCCCACTTCGCCCGCTATCGCAGCGGGGATTTTTACGCCACCCATCGGGATGCCTTTGCCGGTCGCTCCAACCGCCGTCTTACCACCGTGTTTTACCTCAACAACGACTGGCTGCCCGAAGCGGGTGGAGTGCTGCGCATGTATGACGACAAGGAGCAGTTTCTGATGGATGTCAGCCCCAAGGGGGGGCGGCTGGTCATGTTTCTCTCCGAGGAGTTTCCCCACGAGGTGCTGCCTGCCAATCGCGAGCGCTACAGCATTGCCGGCTGGTTTCGGGTCAATGGCAACGGCATGGGAAGGGTCGATCCCCCGCGCTGAGGGGCAATGTGTCCCGATTTTGACACAGGGGAGACTTTTCACTGCAAGAAGTGGGGTCATGGGTCTCCCATCAGCTGACAAGGGTTGATCTCCCTTGCTACACTGGCGCGCACTTATGTTCGTATCTGGCTTCGTCCGGTTTTTATGGTGGTTGGCTTATCAAATGGTCATGACGAGGCCGCTTTTCCCAAGGGATCACATCTAATGAAGAACATGCATGTCTTGCTGCTGTGCGGCGGCGGTGGCTCAGAGCACGAAGTTTCTCTGCGCAGCGCCAATTTCCTCGAGCAACAACTGGGCCTTCTGCCCGGTGTCGAAGTGACCCGCGTCGAGATGTTCGCCGATCGCTGGCTCAGTGCCGATGGCCGCGAGTGCAAGCTGGGGCTCGACAAGCTGCTTTCGTTTGACAGCGTGGCCCGTCCGGTGGATTACGTGGTGCCCTGCATCCACGGCTACCCGGGTGAGACCGGCGATCTGCAATCCTTCCTCGAACTGGCCGGATTGCCTTATCTCGGTTGCGATGCCGAGGCGAGCAAGATCTGCTTCAACAAGATCAGCACCAAGCTGTGGCTCTCCGCCATCGGTATTCCCAACACCCCGTACCTGTTCCTGACCGAGCAAAATGAGGCGGCGCTCGCCGAGGCCAAAGCCGCGCTGGCCAAGTGGGGCAAGGTCTTTATCAAGGCGGCCTCCCAGGGCTCTTCCGTTGGCTGCTACTCCGCCAGCAACGAAGCGGATCTGGTAAAAGGCATTGCCGATGCCTTTGGTTACTCCGAACAGGTACTGATTGAGAAGGCGGTCAAGCCGCGCGAGCTGGAAGTAGCGGTTTACCAGTACGGTGACGAGCTGGTGGCCACCTATCCGGGCGAGATCTGCGTGCCGCAGGACAAGTTCTACACCTATGAAGAGAAGTACAGCAGCGCCAGCCATACCGAGACGGCACTGCGTGCCGAGGGGCTGACCCAGGCGCAGGCTGATGCGATCCACGAGTATGCCCTCAAGGCGTTCCGTCAGCTGAAACTGACCCACCTCTCCCGCATCGACTTCTTCCTGACCGAGGAGGGGGAGATCCTGCTGAATGAAATCAACACCTTCCCGGGCATGACCTCCATCTCCATGTTCCCGAAACTGCTGGAGCATCACGGTCACCGCTTCGCCGACTACCTTGAGCAGATCCTGCGCAAGGCCAGCTAAGTGCGCTCTCCCGCTCGCGGGATGAAGCAGAACCCAATAAAAAATCCCCGCCAACTGGCAGGGATTTTTTTATGTCTTTATCAAGCGAGGCAGGCCAGCTTGAAGGGATATAAAGGCGGGGAGGGGATGATTCTTCCCCGCCTGTTGCTACCTGTGGGTGTTACCGGCGGTTAACCGCGAGCCACCCGAAAGCGTACGCTGCGGGAGTGGCACGGCGCCAGCTCACCAAACTCGCCAGCGGCCAGTTCAAGGGGCAGGGGCTGTTCGTCCATCCGCACCGCTTGCCAGTCGCTCAGGATGTATTCGCTGCTCACTTGGCCCCCCTCCAGTACCGCCTGTTCGCTCGGGTTGTAGACCCGGATCACCAGCGCCTCTTCATCTTCGGCTTTCTTCAGAGCGCTCAGCACCGGACCGGAGGGAGCCATGGAGAACAGACTGAAGTGCAGCGGGGTGGTGAAGCTCGCCTTGTTGAGCTTCATGGCATCGTACGGGATCTTGTTGTAGCAGCGCACCGGGGTGAGGTAGCTGCGCGCCGCCTGCATCACGTTGGCGCTGATGTGATCACCGGCAAACGCCAGCAGGCTGAAACGGCAGCTGAGTTTGCCACGCACCTGGGAGTCCGGGGTGGGCAGCTTGATGCCGGAGGGGCGACCCGGGCGCAGCAGCAGCTCCTCTTTACCGAGTACGCCGACCCCGCGCAGCAGGGTGAGTGCTAGGGTGTCGCACTGCTGACCGATCACTTCAAACTCGCGCAGACCGTCGCTCAGTACCGTCAGTCCCTGCTTGCCATCTTGCAGGGCGACGAAGTTCATCAACTGCCAGACCGGAATGGGGGCCTCTTTCCACCCTTCTGCCTCCCAGTTCGCCATGGCGCTGTCGCGGGAGGGGCGGGTGATGCAGCCAAACTGGTTGTCGGAGACTACGGTGTCGCTCGGGAAGGGGGTGGGGATCAGCACCCGCACTCTGTGATCATCTGCCTGATTGTCGAGTTCCAGCTCGATGTCGATGCGTGGGCTCTGATGCGCCAGCGTGATGCGGCAGGTGACATCGAGGTGGCCGCTGCACTGGCGGCTGGCCCGCTCGGCGAGGTTGGCTGGCACGGCCATGCGGAGCTTGAGCGTAGCGATGCTCTGCCACGCTTCATGGGTGACCTCACGGGTCACCGCAAACTCGGTGGAGTAGCGCAGCCACTCGTCCCGCGACGGCGAGTAGTCATACTCGTCGCCATCATCGGAGCCCTCTTCCAGCGTGAGCACCTGATCAAAGGTGGTGCCGCGCAGCTTGTCCAGGATCTGCAGGGTGCCGTTGTCATTGAGGGCGATGCGGTAAAAATCGTTCTCCAGCAGCTCGCCGCTGGCCGTCACCGGTTGCTCCAGTCCCGGCTGGTTGCCCTCGATATGGAGAGTGCAATAGCCCATGGCGGGCAGCGGATGGCAGAGCTGGATGTCGTACTCCATAAAGGGGTCGTAGTTGCCGTAGTGCACGATCTGTCTGTCTACCAGACCCGGGTCAATCTCGCGCTTGGCGCGGATGAAGTAGGGAACCGGCTGGCCTGCCTCATCGCGCAGGGCAAAGGATTGGGCGCGAATGCGGATGCTGGTATTGATCACCTCCTGACGGAGGAGGGGCATCAGGTTGAACAGGCAGAGCTTGTCGGCCACCTGTACCCCGTCTTCACAGAGCGCCACCGGCATGTTGTCGACAATCTTGCGCATGTAGAAGCGGATCAGGTTCTCGGCCATGTCGTCGGCCAGAATGAAGCGGGTCATCACCTCCTGATGCACCTTGTCGCTGCAGCAGCAGCCGATGCTGTCGTGGGCGTGGTTCTTCATGATCTCTTTCCACATCTTCTCCAGCAGCCCGTGGTGGTACTCGAAGCCGAGTGCCCAGGCGATGCTCGCCAGCGGCTCGAGGATGTTGACGATCTTGTTCTCGATGGCGGCGTGGGCCAGCTTGATGTCCATCCGGGTGGAGGAGATGGTGCGGTGTACCCGCATGTATTTGCCGTCGTTGAACTCCCCCTTGAGGGTGGCCAGTTGGTCGCGGCACGCCTCGATGCGCTCGAAGACCTGCTCGAAGCGGCTCATGTGGAATTCACGCTGGGGGTAGATCTCCCGCAGCTTGTCGATGATGGCGAAGATGTTCTGTTGCAGCGGCATCTGGTCGTGGCCGTTGGGCAGCAGGATATCCTTGGTCACCGAGGCCTTCTCCAGCACCTCGAAGTAGGATTCGAGCCGCTTGCGCAGACCTGCCTCATCTTCTGGCAGGTACTTGCCGATGGCGTAGCCGAGCGGCAGCACCTGGGCGGTCACCTCGCTGCCGTCGTTGCTCTGCCAGAGGAATTCGGTCTTGTCGGTGCCGTGACGCTCGGAGCAGCCGCGCCAGAACATGGCCCGATCGATCCCGAAGCCATTGAAGATGTGGGGCAGCTGGGAGGACATGCCGAACGAATCGGGCAGGTAACCGATCTTCATCGGCTCGCCAAGGCTAAGGCAGTCGCGCATCCCGTAGAGCAGGTTGCGCAGGATGGACTCGCCGCTCACCTGCATGGTGTCGGTCTGGGTGTACCAGGGGCCGATGATGAGCTTGCCTGCTTCCACCAGCGCCTTCACCCGGGCCTTGTTCTCGGGCTGGATGGCGAAATAATCCTCCAGCACCGCAGTCTGGCCGTCCAGTACATAGAACTTGTAGTCGGGGTCGGATTCAAGACGCGCCAGGATCTCAGCCATGTTGTTGACCAGCAGGATGCGGGACTCCTCGGTGGTGAAGTACCACTCCCGATCCCAGTGCATGTGCGGCGTGATGTGAACTCGTGAAACTGTCATGACAATTATCCTTTGCTGACGCACGGCGGCCCTTGCCTGCCGTGCGGAAAAATAGTCTGTTGAAAAAGCGGTGGTGAAGATGAGCCTTACTCTGCGGCAACCACCTGATAGGTGCCGCGCTGCATGGCGTGACGGCGCCAGCCGATCAGCACCACAGTGGAGATAAGGGTGCCCACCAGCGCCGCACCGAGCCAGACGGCGGCAGCCATCAGAGCACCGTGGCCGCCATCATGGAGCAGGAAGAGGGAGAAAATGCCGGCCCCCGGGGTGGAGAGACCAATCCCCATGGCACCCACCATGGCGCCGGTGACCACCGAGCCTGCGAGGAAGGAGCCGATCACCCGGATTGGATCTTCGATGGCCATCGGAATGGCACCCTCGGTGATCCCCGCCAGCCCCAGCAGCCAGGTCGATTTGCCGGTCTCGATCTCGAAGGTCTGGAACAGGCGCGGCGCCAGCAGGGTGGAGAAGGTGACGGTAAAGGCCGAGACCATCTTGACCGCGCCGAAGATGGCGTAGGGGCCGTAGACCCCGTTGGCCATGGCGCCGAGGCAGAAGGCGTAGGCCGCCTTGTTGACCGGGCCACCCAAGTCAAACGAGCACATAAAGCCGAGCAGGGCGCCCAGTACCAGCGCATTGGTGCCGGAGAGGCCGTTGAGCCACTCGGTGAGGCTGTTGTTGAGCCAGGCTACCGGCTGGCCGATGACAAACAGCATCAGGCTGCCCGCCACCAGGGTGCCGATCACCGGATAGAGATAAAAGGTGAGAAAGCCGTTGAAGTTGGGGCTAAGGCGCACATGTTGCTTGACCCAGCGCATCAGGTAACCGGCGATA
>NZ_JBFODV010000126.1:0-13699 GCF_040908495.1 Aeromonas sp. R1-1
GGGTGTGGCTTGTTTTGTTTGGCGACTAATGAGATCGCACAAACTGGGCTGAGTTCCCTTCCTCCAGTGATCTACTATTCGGAACAGTTATTTAGGGATGAGGGGGCCGGTAATGGGGGTTAACGGAAAAAAAGAGGGAGGCCAATGCCTCCCTCTCTAATTACTGACGTTTTAAATGCCATCAAGAGGCCATCAACCCGCCATCAGATATCCACCTGCGAACCCAGCTCGATGACCCGGTTGGGCGGGATCTCGAACTGATCCGGGGCGCGCAGGGCGTTGCGCTGCAGCAGCATAAAGAGCTTGCCGCGCAGATAGAGATACCAGGGGCGGTCTTTCATGATGAGCGACTCGTGGGCCATAAAGAACGAGGTCTCCATCATCCGGCAGCTGAGCCCCTCGGCGTTACAGCGGTGGAAGATCTCCTCCACGTTCGGAGTCTCACGCCAGCCGTAGCTGGCCACTACCCGCCAGAAGGTGGGGGAGAGCTGCTCGATGCAGACCCGACGCACATTGTGGACGTAGGGCACCTCCTCCACCCGCAGGGTGAGCAGGATGATCCGCTCGTGCAGCACCTTGTTGTGCTTGAGGTTATGGAGCAGCGCATGGGGGATCACATTGACCACCCGCGACATATAGACCGCAGTACCAGCCACCCGGGTCGGGGGGGATTTCTCCAGCGAGGCGATCATCGGCTCAAGGGAGTTGCCGTGCTCGTTCAGGCGGCGAATAAGCTGAAAGCGCTCGCTCTTCCAGCTGGTCATCACGGTGAACATCACCGCGCCCAGGGTGAGCGGCAGCCAGCCGCCGGAGAAGATCTTGGCGAGGTTGGCGGCAAACAGCGGCACGTCGATACAGAGCAGCGCAGCAAACAGGGTGGCCACCAGATACCTGTTCCAGTGCCAGCTGTTCTTGGCTACCGAGCAGGAGAGAATCGAGGTGAGGACCATGGTACCGGTCACCGCGATGCCGTAGGCCGCCGCCAGATTGCTGGAGTGCTCGAAGCTCATGATGACGATCACCACCGAGATATAGAGCATCCAGTTGATGACCGGAATATAGATCTGGCCGGACTCCTGCTCGGAGGTGTGAACGATGCGAATAGGGGAGAGATAACCGAGCCGCACCGCCTGACGGGTCAGGGAGAAGACCCCGGAGATCACCGCCTGTGAGGCGATCACCGTCGCCATGGTTGCCAAGAGCAGCAGCGGCACCAGCGCCCATTTCGGGGCGAGCAGGAAGAAGGGGTTGGCAATGGCTGCGGGATTGCTCAGCAGCAGCGCCCCCTGACCGAAGTAGTTGAGTACCAGCGAGGGCAGCACCACGATAAACCAGGCGAGGCGAATTGGATTTTTGCCAAAGTGGCCCATATCCGCGTAGAGCGCCTCCACCCCGGTGATGGCCAGCACCACGGCGCCGAGGGCAAAGAAGGAGGTGGTCTGGTACTGGACAAAGAAGCGCACCGCCCAGATGGGGTTGAGTGCACCCAGCACCTCGGGGTTGTGGATGATGCCGCGCAGCCCCAGCACCGCCAGCGTCATAAACCAGATCAGCATGATGGGGGCAAACAGCTTGCCCACCATGGCGGTGCCATGTTTCTGGATGGCAAACAGCAGGGTCAGCACCAGCACCGAGAGGGTGACGATATAGGGGTCGAGGGCGGGGGTGAGAATGCTCAGACCCTCGATGGCCGACATCACCGACATCGCCGGGGTGATCACCACCTCGCCATAGAAGAAGCTGCCGCCAATCAGGCCGAGGATGATCAGCAGCGGCGTCCAGCGGGTGGAGGCGTTGCGGGTCGCCAGCGACATCAGGGTGAGAATGCCACCCTCGCCGGCGTTGTCGGCCCGCATCACAAAGGAGAGGTACTTGACCGACACCACCAGGATCAGCAGCCAGAAGATCAGCGAGAGAAAGCCGAGAATGGAGGCCGGCTCGACGCCGAACCCGAATTGACCTGACAGGCACTCGCGCAAGGTATAGAGCGGGCTGGTGCCGATATCGCCATAGACTACGCCAATCGCCGCCAGCATGACGCCGGACATGGCTTGTTGTTTATCACAGTTCATGAGTTCATCTTGTCAGTTTGATGTTTACACGTTTGCCACAGCAGATCGCCCCGAACACATCAGGTATGTGTGGATACAACATCGGGGGGAAATCAAAGGATTGCGATGGGAAGGGAGCTAATCGGATATAAAGATGCGTTTCATGGGACACAGTCTGTTCATCTGTCGTTAAGCTTATAATGACACACACTCTGCGGGTTCATGCTCAGGTATAAATAATCAAAACGCCCTTTTGAGTAAGGTTATTAATTGGCCGTTGATTGAAATATTCATGCGCTCTGCGGGCAACCGTTTGTTTTATCTGGGGAAGTGGTTTGGCCACTATTTTTTACCGAGTTGAGTGATAAACAGACGATAAAATAGTGACTAATTAATTGCTGGCAGGACGGCAAAGGGGAGGGCGACGGGTAGCAATGGAGTCTTTATTTGGAAGGGGAAAATGTAGGGTGCAATGAACGAAGTGAATTGCACCAAGTATTAAAATAGGCAAGAGGTGCAATGCGCTGCGCTTATTGCACCCAACGTACTACGATTCTAAATATATCCCCCCTTAATTTCTACCGAAAGTTACACGTTAAATCCAAATGAGATCTCAGCAAAAGGAGAGTTATTGTTATCAGATATGTTTGTTGTAATACTTTCCTTACACCACCTTCTCACGTTATCAATATATTCTTGCCTAGCATTTTTTAACTCAGACAACTCAAGTGAGCTCACAACAGATTCTAAGCCTGAAAAAGCGGTTTTATTGTCATAAAAAGGGGCAATAATACCTGTTGAGCACCACATTGTGATTAATGACCATATGCGACATAAACCTTTTAGCTCATAATCTAAGTCTGTCCACTGAACTTTTGGTAATTGTTCATTATGAGCAATGACTTTGTTTCTATATCTCATGGGATTGGATGTGTTGTTATTAATCCCGTTTATGAACGAAGATAGTTTGTCAACCTCTTCTATAGAGGTAAGGCTAGAATCTTTAATATAATGACTGACGTTATTCCAAACATTCTTCAATGAATGGTCGTCTTTATGTCCGCTCAATAGTTTTCCGTATGATGCGAATATTTTATAAGTGCATCCAGATAACCATTGAGAATGAAACATATAAGTTTCAAAAGGATTGCAATTAGTTTTAACTGTCTGAAAAGAAAATATGATCGCGCGAATCTCAATGATGTCTAATATTAGCTCATCAATCCCTATGTGATATCTCCCTGACTTGTAATATTCACTATTCAAGTAGCTTTTGGTGGCTTTTTCTCGTTCATGCCAATATTGCTTTTTCTCTTGATCATTAGCATACGCATCCTGATAACGTTTGTAATCCTCAATGCGTTTTAGCAAGTCATTTTCAGTTGCGTGCTTTGATGTTGCTTTGAGGGCATATAACTGTGCATTTTCCTCTGATTCAAATTTCAACTCACACTCCTAACGTTTTTAGAAAAACAGTTAACAGAACCAATCGCGCAAGAAATACAACCGTAAATATTTAAATTAAAATATATTTTGGGTCATCAAGTTTGTGAGGTTAAATTGTTTTGGGGTTACTGTGGAATATCAGAGTTCATCATAAGTGATGATTTCAATTTTTCCTCGGCTAACACCACACTTCAGGAGACTTTGTATATGTTTTTCTTTATCTGATGCTTGGTAGCAATAAACTTTCCACATAACATCACCAACCTGATTCTTGATACGCTGAAAGTATGGCAAATCAATATTATTTAATGAATGGCCGATAATCACCACATCGTTAATATCATTTAGGTTACAAAAGTATTCCTCATTTTTCTCCAATACTGCTTCAACAGGTTTTCGTAGGGCGTACAGAGGATATCTGGCAATACTTTCTGCTTCTGAAAACATATGACCACTATATTCTCCGTCCTTATCAAATTCTGATGGCTCTGTAATATTCTCACCATGGCCAAAAATCAGTGCATTGTGTCTGGCTGCACTTCCATGAATATGCAGAACATGATCATCTTCAATGTTGTAGACAGATTGAAGTGTTGAGGTGTAATTGAAGTTAATAAATGTTGAATTAGTATTGAAAATAATTTTTTGTTCTGTGTCAGTTACATCAATACTATTAACCCAGTCAGTAAATGCTTCTTCGATATTAGAAACGTGAATTTTTGTTTGCTCAGTAAGCTCATCCTCTAGACCATAAATATCTCGTGGTCTAAAATCCTCTGAATTAACATCGACCTCATTGTGAATCGACAAGAAATTCTCTGCATCAAAATTACCAAGCGCATTTTCAAAATCATGCCAAGGCTGGTGATAACGTAAATCAAATGAATAGTACTCTTCTATTTCATCGAGGAAATCTTTTGCAAAATCATAAAAGTCGTTATAGCCTGTAGGTAATTCATGCCATAGGTCAAACCCATTGCCAATTATATAAAGTGTTTTCATATGATAATTATTCCGTAGCTTAAATAATATTTGAAATAGTTTGCTCGCTATATTTTTGGCAAAAATACTTAAACCATACTTATTTATCTGCATGGGGAAGGTCTCAACAGCGCTGGTTGCCAACTGAAACATGCTATCCAATCGGGTAGGGGGTAAAAAGGGCAATCGGCGCATAATCTGTCCGAGATCAATAAATTAGTCATTGATTGGTTGCTGCTTGAGCAATTGAGCTGAAAGGGCAGGGCGATACGCCTTTGTCAGCCGGTGTCGAGCTCGTCACTTTTGTCGTGTCGATCACACTTCCCAGCCCGTCGTCACCCTCGTCAGGGGTGGCAATCAGCACGTCATTCTTTCTAATTACTTCTTTATTTTCAGATGGTTGTGAACTTTTATCGCACCCTTGGCCCGTTTTGGTCTGATAAATGCTTTATGGGGGGCTGGCCGCCTCTTTGCCTGTCGGCGGGCGGCCCGGTGTAACGAACCATTTAGGATCCCTCTCTATGAACAGCTTCGTGATTGCAGATCCCAGTCTCTGTATTGGGTGTCGTACCTGTGAGGTGGCCTGCGCCGTTTCACACCAGTCAGGGTCTTGCAGCGGGACCCTTGAGCGGGAGGGCGGCCTGCATCTTGCCATCGAGGATGGACATCTGGTCTCCAGGGACAGCTACTTTCAGCCGCGCCTGAAGGTGATCGTGGGCAGCAAGGTGACCACGCCGGTGCTTTGCCGCCAGTGTGAAGACAAGCCGTGCGCCATGGCCTGCCCGAACAATGCCATCGTCAGCGAGGATGGTTGCGTCAAGGTGTTGCAGGAGCGCTGCATCGGCTGCAAGTCCTGCGTGGTGGCCTGTCCTTACGGCGCCATGGCGGTGGTGCTCAAAGAGGTGGCACCCGCTGCCGATTCGCTCTTCAAGCGTCCGCAGACCAAGGCGCAGGCGCTCAAGTGCGATCTCTGCCGTCACCGCGAGGCGGGCCCGGCCTGTGTCGAGGTGTGTCCGACCCAGGCGCTGCGGCTGGTCACGCCGGAGCATCTTGAAAACCTGAACCGGCAGAAGCAGCTGGCCAGTGCTGAGGCACTGCTGGCGATGCCGGCGCGGGTGTGAGCGGGCTTGCCGAGCCGTTTTTCGTTAACAAACAAGAGTGTGAGTCATGAAAAAAGTCATTACCGTGTGCCCCTATTGCGGCACCGGTTGCAAAATCAACCTGCTGGTTGAAAACGATAAGGTGGTGGGGGCCGAAGGCGCCAACGGCCGGACCAACGAGGGGCAGCTCTGCCTCAAGGGCTATTACGGTTGGGATTTTTTGAACGACACCAACCTGCTGACCCCCCGTCTCAAAAGCCCGATGATCCGCCGCGAGCGCGGTGGCAAGTTCGAGGCGGTCTCCTGGGATGAAGCGATTGCGTTCGCCAGCAGCCGTCTCTCTGCCATCAAGGCGAAATATGGCCCGGACGCCATCATGACCACCGGCTCTGCCCGTGGCCCGGGCAATGAAGCCAACTATGTGATGCAAAAATTTGCCCGTGCGGTGATTGGGACGAACAACGTCGACCACTGCGCGAGGGTGTGACACGCACCCTCAGTCTCCGGTCTGGAGACAACTGTAGGCAACGGCGCCATGAGCAACGCCATTCCCGAAATTCAAGAGACCAAGTGCCTGCTGGTGTTTGGTTACAACGCTGCTGACTCTCACCCCATCGTCGCCCGCCATATCCTCAAGGCGAAGGCGAACGGGGCCAAGGTAATTGTGTGCGATCCCCGTATGGTGGAGACCGCTCGTATCGCCGATCAGTGGCTGCCGCTCAAAAACGGTTCCAACATGGCGCTGGTTAACGCCTTCGCCAACGTGTTGATCAATGAAGGGCTCTACAACAAGGCCTTTGTCGCCAACTACACCGAAGGGTTCGAGACCTTCAAGGCGACGGTGGCCAAGTACACCCCGGAATATGTCGAGGGGATCACCGGCCTCAAAGCCGCCGATATCCGCGCCGCCATTCGCACCTACGCCGAGTCGCCTGCGTCCATGATCCTGTGGGGCATGGGGGTGACCCAGTACGGGCAGGCGGTGGACGTGGTCAAGGGGCTGGCGGGTCTGGCGCTGCTGACCGGCAACTTCGGTCGCCGTGGCACCGGTTGCGGGCCGGTACGTGGTCAGAACAACGTGCAGGGCACCTGCGACATGGGGATGCTGCCCCACCAGTTCCCGGGTTATCAGTCGGTGGCCGATCCCGAGATCAGCGCCAAGTTCGCCAAGGCGTGGGGCGTGGAGTCTCTGTCCCAGAAACCCGGCTATCGCCTGACGGAGCTTGGCCACAAGGTGGAGGAGGGCAAGTGCAAGGCTTTCTATATCTTCGGTGAAGATCCGGCCCAGACCGAGGCAGATCTCGGTCAGTTCCGCCGCACTCTGGCGGGGATGGAGCTGGTGATCGTGCAGGATATCTTCATGACCCAGACTGCCGAGATGGCCGACGTCATTCTGCCCGCCACCAGCTGGGGCGAGCACGAAGGGGTCTACAGCTCGGCGGATCGCGGCTTCCAGCGCTTCTACAAGGCGGTGACGCCCCCTGAGAACGTGAAGCCGGACTGGGCCATCTTCTCGTTGATGGCGACCGCCATGGGTTACCCCATGGAGTACCACAACACCGAAGAGATCTGGGACGAGATGCGTGCGCTCTGCCCGCTCTACGCCGGGGTCAGCTACGACAAGATGGCCGATCTCAAGAGTGTGCAGTGGCCTTGCCCGACCGAGGATCACCCGGGCACCAGCACTTTGTTCGAGGGGAACGTGTTCACTACCCCGAGCGGCAAGGGTCAGCTGATTGCCTCCGAGTGGCGGCCGCCGCTGGAGCAGCCCTGTGCCGAGTACCCGCTGGTGCTCTCCACCGTGCGCGAGGTGGGTCACTACTCCTGCCGCTCCATGACCGGCAACTGCTCGGCGCTGCAGACCCTGGCCGATGAGCCCGGCTATGTGCAGATCCACCCGAGCGATGCCAAAAAGCTCGGGGTGAAGGATCAGGCGCTGGTCTGGATCTCGTCGCGCCGTGGCAAGGTGATCACCCGCGCCAACTACAACGACCGGGTCAACGCCGGGGTGGTCTACATGACCTACCAGTGGTGGATCGGGGCCTGCAACGAGCTCACCATCGAGCACGTCGATCCCATATCCCACACGCCGGAGTACAAGTACTGCGCGGTGAAAATTGAGCGTATCGACAATCAGCCTGAGGCGGAAGTGTACGTCCAGACTGAATACAGCGCGCTCAAGGCGAAATTGCGCAGCGCAGCCAAAGGCTGACCCGCCCTAAAAAAGGACGTTCTGCACAAATAAGGGAACCCGACTCGGATTTATCGAGTCGGGCACCCTTTTATTACCCAAAAACAGGGGATAAATGATGCAACATGAAATTGGTCGCTTATTCGGAATTTTCTATATTGGCACCTATCTGGCGGCGATATTGCTGGGAATAGGTTGCTATATTTGGCGCGACGAGATGATATTTCTGCTGGGCTTCGGTTTTTTCGGCTGTTTTATGGCGGCACGGCTTGCCATGAGCAGCGTATTTTCTGCCTTGAGTATTTCCAGTGCCTGGCTGATCGGGTTTATTTCCACCACCTTGATCAACGGCCTGCTGCTGGGGGTGATCACCCTGCTGGTCTACCTCACTCACCAGAGCGTCACCGCCGAGCTTGCCGACAACGCCAGCTGGCTGCTGATGGCCTTCCAGAGCCTGTCGGCCCTCTTTATCTTCGGTGGCCTGAAGTGCTGCCACAGCCGGATCATCACCTCGTAAATTGCCGAGGGATGGGTTGCAAACCCCATCTCGAAACCCGCAGCCAGCGAAGAGGAAAGGGCAGATCTGACAGTTGACGGCGGCCCACTTTTCGGGCGCCTTAATTGAGATCAAGAACTGATGAAATAACAGGTTAAATATGGCCATCAGATATATTAAATCGGATTGTAATGAAATTTGAGCTCATCTATGATGAGTCGCCATTCCAATATATCCCCCGATAACGATGTTACTTTTTGTTGTCGTTCGTTAATAACAACTCTGGAATTGCAACATGCGACAATTTTCGTCACCGCTTTTCTTATTGGCAGCCGCTTTTACGGGCTGCGGCTATTTATTTTGGTGACGGGTGCTTGTCGTGATGCGATGGCATGGACAGCCTGACTGGTGACTAAATCGATATAACGTGAGGCCGCAATGCTAAATGTGAGTGCCATCCCCCTGGACGAGATCTCTCCCATCTGGGACGACGGTTTCCTCCTGCTCTCCAAATCCCTCCTGTCGGCCGTGACGCTCGATGATTTTATCCACAAACTCAACAAGATAGATGCCAGCTTCGGCGGCGTGACCCGGGTCAACCTGATCCTCAACATGGGTGCGGACGAGGAGGCCATCTTCTATTTCATGGGACATTCCGGCCCAAAGCATCTGGTCTGCCCCAAGGCAGAGCTGCACCTCTCCCCCCGTCCTACCAAAGAGACCCCGGAACAGGCCATCATTCTCGCTGCCGCCCGCTTTGAGAATCGCTGCCCGGCGCTGGATCGCGAAGGGGTCTACGGGGGGCTGCGCTCCTACTGCCAGCTCCCTATCACCACCGCCCGCAGCCACCTTGGCGGGGTCGAGTTTATCAACACCCAGCTCGACAGCTTCACCATGGAGACCCTTGCCAAACTGACCCAGCTGGCGGCCATTATCGCCATTGCGCTGGAGAACGTGCTCGACAAGGAGCGCACCCTGGAGCAGGCCAACTCCTTGCGCCTTGAGCGCGATAGCTGCAAAATTCTGGTGGATGTGACCAATGCAGTGATCAAACTGGTGCGCATCGCCGAGCTGCCCAAGAGCCTGTTTGCCATCCTGCATCACCACTTCGGCATCAGCAGCTTGTGTCTGGCGGAGTACAACGCCACCTCCGACAGCTTCAAGAGCTATCTGGTCAATCAGCACCAGAGCGATCAGCCGGGGATCATCGATCACTCCTGTTTCGAAAAGAAGTGCCTGCAGGGGGCCCTTGGTCACAGCGAGCCGTTTTTTGTCTATCGTGAACACGGCCACGGCTGCAGTAATCGCTGCCGCTTTACCTCCCAGATCCTGCCGCCAGAGGCCGACAGCTCCTGCATTTTGCCGCTGCGCTATCGGGGCAACCTGCTGGGGGTGCTGATCCTCTCGCATCCCAACGCCGACTTCTTTGCCGATATCGATATCTCCTTGCTGGAGCAGGTAGCGGCGCGCACCGCCATTGCCATGAACAACGTGCAGGCCCAGCAGGAGATCTCCAACACCAACGGTGCCAAAGAGAAGACCATTCGCATCAACGAGCCGCAGATGCAGGGGGAGTTCCCCCACATCATCTACCAGAGCGCGGTGATGGAGAGCGTGCTGGAGAAGGTGCGGCTGGTGGCCGAGAGCGACAGTACCGTGCTGATCCTCGGCGAAACCGGCACCGGTAAGGAGCTGATAGCCCAGGCCATTCACGCCCTGAGTGCCCGCCACGACCACGAGATGGTGAAGGTGAACTGCGCCGCCATCCCCACCGGCCTTATCGAGAGCGATCTCTTTGGCCACGAGAAGGGGGCCTTTACCGGCGCCCTGACCCAGCGCATCGGCCGCTTCGAGCGGGCCCACAAGGGTACCCTGTTCCTCGACGAAGTGGGGGATATGCCGCTGGACTTGCAGCCCAAACTGTTACGGGTATTGCAGGAGCACGAGCTGGAGCGGGTGGGCAACAGCAACCCCATCGCAGTGGATGTGCGGCTGGTGGCCGCCACCAACTGCGATCTGCTCTCCATGGTCAAGAACAAGCGTTTCAGAAGCGATCTCTACTACCGCCTTAATGTCTTTCCTATCGAGCTGCCACCCCTGCGCGAGCGGCGCGAGGATATTCCGCTCTTGGTCAATTTCTTTATCAAGAAGATCGCCAAGCGGATGCGCCGCACCATCACCTCCATCCCCGCCGATGCCATGAAGATGCTGGTGTCGCTCCCCTGGTACGGCAATATCCGCGAGCTGGAGAATGTTATCGAGCGCGCCGTGGTGATGACCCGTGGCCATGTGCTCAACCTCTCGCCCGATGAGCTGATGCCCCTCAAGGGTTACCACAAGATTGAGACCCTGGTCTATGACGAGCCCGCCACGCCGCTCTTTGCCGAGGAGGGGCCGACCGATGAGCGCGAGGCGATCATCACGGCCCTGCGCGACTGCAACGGCATCGTGGCTGGCGAGCGGGGGGCGGCCAACCGTCTCGGCATGAAGCGCACCACCTTGCTTTCGAAAATGAAGCGGCTCGGCATTTCGGCCAGAGATCCCGAGATCATCGATGGGGTTGCACCATGAGAGAGCTACTTGAGCTTGAGGCGCGTGACGAGCTTAGCGAGCAGAGAGAACAGAACGAACTGGCCCGCTGCGCCATCCACCGCGAGGTGGTGCACTACCGCGCCGATACCTTGACCTGCGACAGCGAGATGGCGCTCCCCTCCGAGACGCCGGTGGCGCTGGTCTACAACGGCATCGCTCACAGCGTGATGATGTGCTCGGCCTCCGATCTGGAGGATTTTGCCATCGGTTTTTCGCTATCCGAGGGGATCATCGACAGCCTGCTCGATATCCACGACATCGAGCAGATTGATGGCTGTCAGGGGATTGAGCTACATATCACCCTGGCCAATCGCTGCATTCATCGCCTCAAAGAGAAGCGGCGCACGCTGGCGGGGCGCACCGGTTGCGGCATCTGCGGCAGCGAGAGTCTGGAGCAGGTGATCCGCACCCAGCCAAGCTTGCCCGATAGTCAGCGTCTGGCGGTGGGCCATATCGACAAGGTATTGAGCGCGCTGCGCCCGCTTCAGCTGCTGGGCCAGCGTACCGGCGCCACCCATGCGGCGGTGCATCTGGACGGGGAGGGCAATATTCTCGCCATCCGCGAGGATGTGGGGCGCCATATTGCGCTGGATAAGCTGGTGGGCCATCTGTGCCGCACGGGTCGCCGTGACGGCGCCATTCTGGTGACCAGCCGCGCCAGCTTCGAAATGGTGCAAAAGTGCGCCAGCGCCGGAGTGGAGATCTTGCTCGCCATCTCCGCTGCCACCGAGCTTGCGGTCGAGCGGGCCGAGCAGACAGGGCTGACGCTGGTGGGTTTTTGCCGCCCCGGGCGGGCCGAGATCTACAGCGGCTGTCAGCGCATTCTGCTTTAAGTGACTGCAAGAGTGAGAACCTGCTAAAGGGCTTATAAAAACTGGCAATGAAAAAGGGCGGGGAGTGTGACTCCCCGCCCTTGTTGTTTCTGCCTCTAGCTTGCGGATTAGCGCGCCAGCAGGATACGCAGCATGCGGCGCAGCGGCTCGGCGGCGCCCCACAGCAGTTGGTCACCCACGGTAAAGGCGGCCAGATACTCAGGGCCCATATTGAGCTTGCGCAGACGACCCACCGGAATGCTGAGGGTGCCGGTGACGGCAGCCGGAGTCAGCTCGCGGGCGGTGATATCGCGATCGTTGGGGATCACTTTTACCCAGTCGTTGTGGGCAGCCAGCAGGGCTTCGATCTCCGCCAGCGGCACATCCTTTTTCAGCTTTATGGTGAACGCCTGGCTGTGGCAGCGCAGGGCGCCGATCCGCACACAGAGACCATCCACCGGAATAACGGCGTTTTCGATACCCAAAATCTTGTTGGTCTCGGCCTGACCCTTCCACTCTTCACGGCTCTGGCCGTTGTCGAGCTTGGTGTCGATCCAGGGGATAAGGCCACCGGCCAGCGGTACGCCGAAGTTGTCTACCGGCAGGGTGCCGGAGCGGGTCTTCTCGGTGATCTTGCGCTCGATGTCGAGAATGGCGGAGGCAGGGTCTGCCAGCTCGACCGCCACTTCGTCACGCAGCATCCCCATCTGGGTAACCAGCTCGCGCATATGGCGGGCACCGCCACCGGAGGCGGCCTGATAGGTGGCCACGCTCACCCACTCCACCAGATCGGCCTTGAACAGGCCACCGAGGGCCAGCAGCATCAGGCTGACGGTGCAGTTGCCGCCGACGAAGGTCTTGATGCCATCGTTCAGGGCCTGCTCGATGACGTCGCCGTTGACCGGATCCAGAATGATGACGGCGTCTTTCTCCATCCGCAGGGAGGAGGCGGCGTCAATCCAGTAACCCTGCCAGCCAGCGGCTTTCAGGCGTGGATAGACATCCTTGGTGTAGTCGCCGCCCTGCGCGGTGATGATGATATCCTGCTTGGCCAGCGCCTCGATATCGAAGGCGTCCTGCAGAGTACCGGCATCGACGCCGAAGTTGGGAGCGGCCTCACCGGCCTGGGAGGTGGTGAAGAATGTGGGTTGAATATGGGCGAAATCCTGCTCTTCCTGCATCCGGCTCATCAGAACCGATCCCACCATGCCACGCCAACCGACCAAACCTACTTTTTTCATAATGTCCTACCCTGGATTGCTGCTAAAGAAACTTGCGATGACACCCGTAACCCCTTGTCTGGCGACGCCTGTTTACAAGCGGTTTACAGGCCATTTAAAAAATATGCGCTGCGAAAAATGCGTCTATCCACATTACGGATTGTGACGGCTTGCGCAAGTCGAATTGCGCAATATTCTGTGCCGTTTGCTGCATTAACCGGCAGCCAGAGCACCGCTCAGGTAGACGGGGAGGGAGAAGGTCAACATCAGACGAAAAGGCCACCGTTTATGGCGGTGGCCTGTCAATAAAGCGGTTGAGGACGTTCTCTGCTGTTGTCTGGGGGCGTAGTTGGCGAGTGAAACAGCCCGACAGCTTGGGCGCTTAGCCGTAACGAGCCAGAGTGAGCCCCTCATCGCTGATGGCGGGCTCGCTGCCGCTGATAAGATCGCACAACAGCTGACCCGAACCGGCCGCCATGGTCCAGCCCAGGGTGCCGTGGCCGGTATTGAGCCAGAGTCCGGGAATGGGGCTTGGCCCTACAAGCGGGGTGCCGTCCGGCGTCATGGGGCGCAGGCCGGTCCAGAACTCGGCTTGGCTGATATCGCCCCCTTCGGGGAAGAGATCCCCCACCACCATTGCCAGAGTGTCGTGGCGTCTCGGATTCAAGGCGAGGTTGTAGCCCGACAGCTCCGCCATGCCGCCGACCCGGATCCGCTCGTCAAAACGGGTGATGGCCACCTTGTAGGTCTCATCGAGCACGGTACTGCGCGGCGCGGCCTCGGCGTTGATCATCGGCAGGGTGAGGGAGT
>NZ_JBFODV010000127.1:0-7501 GCF_040908495.1 Aeromonas sp. R1-1
TAGATGGATCTGTCATCCCCCAGGGTCAACAGCACAAAGAGCTTGTCCCGCAGGGTGGTGGAGTTGTCATAACGCAGCTGCTGCAGCGGGGTAGCGACCGGGTCGAGCACCACGAAGTCCGCCTCCTTGCCCACCGCAAAGCTGCCGATCTTCTCGTCCAGCCCCAGCGAATGGGCGCCGCCCAGGGTCGCCAGATAGAAGGCCTGATAGGCGGAGAGCCGCTCGCCCTGCAACTGCATCACCTTGTAGGCCTCGTTGAGGGTCTGCAGCATGTTGAAGGTGGTACCGGCGCCGATGTCGGTGCCCATCCCCACCTTCACCTGCTTGCGCCACGCCTTGTGCAGCTTGAACAGGCCGCTGCCCAGATAAAGATTCGATGTGGGACAGAAGGCGATAGTGGAGCCGGTCTCCTTCAGGCAATCCCACTCCTGCTCTTCCAGATGGACGCAGTGGGCAAACACGCAGTTGTGGCCGGTCAGCCCATGCTGGTGATAGACATCGAGATAACCCTTGTGCGCCGGGAAGAGGGATTTTACCCAGGCGATCTCGTCCTTGTTCTCGCACAGATGGGTGTGCAGATAGGTGGTGGGAAACTCTTCGCGCAGTCGCCGCGCCATCGCCAGCTGCTCGGGTGTCGAAGTGGGTGCAAATCGTGGTGTGATGGCATAGAGCAGTCGACCGTTGCCGTGCCAGCGCTCGATAAGCTGCTTGCTCTGCACATAGCTGCTCTCGGCGGTATCGAGCAGATAATCGGGCGCATTGCGATCCATCATCACCTTGCCGGCGATCATCCGCATATTGATACGGCTCGCCGCCTCGAACAGGGCGTCTACCGACTCGGGGTGCACTGTGCCGAACACCAGCGCCGTGGTGGTGCCGTTTCGCAGCAGCTGTTTGATAAAGAAGGTGGACATCTCGCGGGCATACTCGAGATCGTTGTAACGCCGCTCGGCCGGGAAGGTGTGGCGGTTGAGCCACTCCAGCAGCTGCTCGCCATAGGCTCCGACCATCTCGCTCTGGGGATAGTGAATGTGGGTATCGACAAAGCCCGGCACTATCATCTTGCCGCGATAATCCCGCACCCGTACTTCGGCCGGAATACGATCTTTCCCCTCCTCCCACTCACCGAACCAGTCGATGCAACCGTTGCGAATGATCAGCAGACCATCCTCGATAAGGCGGGCGTTGGACTCAATCTCCTCGGGCTGATCCACCACCCGGGTGATATCGAAGAAGCTGCCGCGTACCGCTTTGACAGAGTTGTCGTTTTTCATAACCGTTTCCCTGTTTTTCTTGTTCTGTTGACGTTTTTGCCGGTTTAACCGTCAGATCCGTTCCACTTGTGGCGCCACCGCCTGCCCGGGCACTGGCTCTGGTGAACCCTCACCCTTGCTGGCCGATGGCTGGCCCGCACTGCGGGCGGTAAAGCTCACATCCGGCTTGTCGCTCAGCTGGATCACCTCCACCGCCTCGGCATCCCTGACGGCAGCCTTGCGCTTGCGGCTTTGCGGCAGCACCAGATTCATGATGATGGCGGTGATGCCGCCGGCGCAGATGGGGTTCTCCACCAGCATGTAGATACCCGCCGGCAGCACCTTGAAGACGTTCGGGTCGTAGGAGACCCCGAGCCCAAGGCCCAGCGAGGTGGCGACAATCAGGGTCTCCCGCCGATCGAAACCGTGGCTGATGATGATGCGACCACCGGCGATGGCGATCATCGAGAACATGATGACCATGGCGCCCCCCATCACAGGTGACGGTATGGTGGTAAAGAAGCGCCCCACCACCGGGAAGAGCCCCAGCAGCACCAGAATGACGGCGATAAACTTGCCCACATGGCGTGAGGCCACCCCGGTCATCTGGATCACCCCGTTGTTCTGGGCAAAAGTGGTGAGCGGCAGGGAACCGAGGGCCGAGGCGATCACCGAGACCAGACCGTCCGCCAGTACGCCGCCGGAGAGCCGTTTTTGAAACTCGGGGCCCTGAATATCCCGGTGGGAGACCATGGCGGTGGCGGTGATGTCCCCCACCGCCTCCAGCACGCTCAACAGATAGATGGTGCCCGCCAGCATAAAGGCGTGAAAATCGAAGGAGAAACCGTACTTGAACGGGATCGGCACCGTAATAAGCGGCAGGTTTTCAAGGGCGGAGAAATCCACCATGCCAAGCATCAGGGCCACCGCATAACCCACCATCAGACCGATGGCGATGCCGCTCATCCGCAGCAGCGGGCTTCGGCTGCAGTTGAAGGCGACGATAACGCAGAGCACCAGCAGCCCCAGCCCGATGTGCTCGTATTTGCCAAAGGTGCCGCTGCTCATGGCGGAGAAGCCGCCGCCAAAGTCGATGATCCCCACCTTGATAAGGCTCAGGCCAATCATCAGAACCACTACCCCACTCACGGTCGGGGTGATCACCCGCTTGAGGTAGGGCAGCACAAAGGAGGAGCCCATTACCAGAAAGGCACCGACAAAGGAGACCCCGAGCAGGGTCGAGACAATCAGCTCCTCATGGATGCCATCTTTTTTCATGGCGCCACCGAGCGCGATCATCACGGTGACGAAGGAGAAGTTGACCGACTGGATGGAGAGCAGCCCCGAACCGATGGGGCCATAACGGTTTACCTGCAGCCAGGTGCCGATACCGGAGGCGATCATCGCCATGGAGACCAGATAGGCGGTGATCTCGGTAGAGAGGCCCAAGGCGCCGCCGACGATCAGCGCCGGGGTCACCATGGGGACAAAAATAGCCAGCAGATGGGTCACTGCTCCCATCAGGGTTTGATAAAACGGAGGTTTGTCTTCCAGCTCGTAAATGAGATCCGAGTGCTTGCGTGTTGTTTTAGACATCATGTTTGTCCCATCACACAGAATGTAGGCGGAGTACTCATTCCGCCGTCAGGCGCTGGGGGCGAGCTGGCGCCCGCCCCTCACCTTTTCTTTTGTTATACCGACATTTTTTGCTCCAGCTTGCCCAGCTCGCGCAGGATCTGCTCCGGCGTGAAGTGCCACTTGCGCAACCAGACACCACAGGCGTCGTGGATGGCGGTGGCGATGGCAGGCGCCGCGCCGTTGACCCCGATCTCCGAGATGGACTTGGCGCCGTAAGGGCCGACCTTGTCATCACTCGGTACCAGGAAGGCCCGGAAGTCGCGCGGAATATCGCCAATCTTGGGCGCGCCATAGCTCTTCAGATCCCGGGTGAGCGGGATGCCCTTGCTGTCGTAGCAGATCTCCTCGGTCATGGTGTGGCCGATGGCCCGCATGGTCGCCCCGTAGATCTGGCCAAGGGCCAGCTCCGGGTTGATGGGGGTGCCGCAGTCGAGCAGGGCGTAGAACTTGTCGAGCCGGATCTCGCCGGTTCTGACGTTGACCGCCACCTCGGCGAAGTTGGCCCCATACGGGAAGGCAAGCTCAGAGGTGATGTAGCTGGCGGTGCCCACCAAAATGCCGAAGCCGGTACCGGTCTCCGCCTTGTGGGCCAGCTTGGCGAGGCTCACCTCCCCCAGCTTGCCGCGCACCAGGCCCGGGTGAACCAGCTCCACATCCTCCACCGGCTCGCCCAGCATGGCGGCGCCATGGAACAGGATCTTCGCCTTGAGGTTCTCTGCCGCCATCTTGGCCGCATTGCCGGAGAAGCAGGTGCCTGACGAGGCGTAGGCTCCCTTGTCGAACAGCGCATGGTCGGTGTCGCCAGAGATCACATGCACATCGCTGAGCGGGCAACCGAGCACCTCGGCGGACAGCTTGGCGACCACGGTATCGAGGCCGGTGCCGATATCGGCGCCACCGGAGTGAACGATAAAGGTGCCGTCCGATTCCAGCTTGACCATGCAGTTGGCCTGATCGATATCGGGGATCCCCGATTTTTGCATGATGATGGCGACGCCACGGCCGATGCGCCAATCCCCGTCAGCGGGTTTGGGGCTATCCCAGGCAATCAGTTCGCGACCCTGTTTGAGGATGGGCTCGAGGGCGCAGCTGGCGGCGTGGGGCACAGAGGTAGGCATCTTGCCCTCGCCGATGGCCCCCAGCACCTTGAGGACGTCCCCTTCGTGCACCCGGTTGTGCTCCACCATGTCGAGCTGATCGATGCCCAGTTTCTCGGCAAGTTCCGCAATCGCCATGGTCAGGGCAAAGTTGCCCTTGGGCGCGCCGTAACCCTGATAGGCCCCGGTCGGACAGATGTTGCTGTAGTAGGTGTTGACGGTAAAGCGCACGTTGTCGCACGGATAGAGCGGCAGGGAGAGCGCCGGGCCGTTGCTCGGCACCGTCAATGAGTGGTTGCCGTAAGGGCCGGTGTTGGCGCGAAAATCCATGTCGATGGCGGTGATGGTGCCATCTTTTTTGGCCCCCACTTTCACCTTTACCTTGGCCACGTGGCGGGAGGTGTTGCTGATGAACTCCTCTTCACGGGAGTAGCGGAAGGTGACGGGACGGCCGGTGACCTTGGTCGCCCAGGCGCACACCTCTTCCAGCAGGATGTCCTGCTTGGAGCCAAAGCCGCCCCCTACCCGCTCCTTGATCACATGCACCTGATGTTGCTTGAGACCGACGATGCGCGCCACCTGACGGCGCACGTGCCACGGCACCTGAGTGGAGGCGTGAATAACCAGACGATCCCCATCCATGTAGGTGAAGCAGATGTGCGGCTCGGTCGGGCACTGCTGGGCCTGGGTCGATTCGTAGGTGCGTTCGACTATCTCGTCCGCCTCGGCAAAGCCTTTTGCCACGTCACCAATCTGGCCATGAACGCTGGCGGCCAGGTTCTCGTGGGGGCGGGAGCCGATGGGGAAGTTGATGATCATGTGCTCGTCGCCGCGGCGCACCGAGCAGGCGTTCTGCTGCTCGAGATCCGCAGGCGCACCGGCCATGTAGACAATGGGCTCGTCGTGCACCAGGGGTGCATTGGGAGCCATCGCCTCATCGATAGTCATGACCGCTGGCAGAACCTGATACTCGACCTCGATGAGTTTGAGGGCCGCCAATGCGATGGCTTCGCTCTCGGCCACCACAGCGGCAACACGATCACCGACATGGCGCAGCTTGCGGCTGAACATGCGGCGATCGAGCGGTGACGGCTCGGGGGCACTCTGACCACCCGGGGTGTAAAACACATCCGGGCAGTTGAGGTGGGTGATGACATGCACGACGCCCGGCAGCGCCTCGGAGCGGCTCACATCGAGTCTGGTGATCACCGCATGGGGATGGGGACTGCGCAGCATCTTGATGATCAGCGCATCTTCAGTAACCCGATCCTCCACGTAGCAGGGCTTGGCCTGCACCATCTTGGCGGCGTCCACTTTTGGGCAGCTCTTGCCGATATGGCGCAGATCGTCGCGAAACTCGGGGGCGATCTGGCACAGGTAATCGGGATCCTTCATCCGTGAGCAAGCTAGCTCGATGGCCTGATAGAACTGCTGATAACCGCCGTCGCGGTGAAACAGGCCCGAGAGGGCATCGTCGATTTGATCACGGGTGGGCTCGGGGTGGCGATCAAGCAGGTCGGTGACGATGAGCGCGGCGGCCGGATCGTTGTAGCCCGACTGCACCACGCCCACATCTACCATCGCCTGCTGTACCAGACTGAGCTGGTTCCAGCTGCCCAGCGACTCGGCGGTGCGCACCTCTGATCCATCCAGTTGTGCGGCGATCAGCAGGGAGGCGTTGATCACCTTGCCGTTGAAGAGAATGGCGTCGGAGCCGGCAAAGCCAAAACCGTCGTCGCTGTTGCGCACCGAGTGCATCCGGCACTGGTTGAACAGCACCCGCTGGGCATTCTCGCCAGCCGGGGTGATGACAGTGCGCAGGGCGCCGTTCAGTGTGAAGTTGAGTTCCATCATGCCTGTACCTCCTGCTGCTGGCACTCGACCAGCAGATCCGCCACCACTACCCCGCTGATATAGCGCTTGTAGGTCACGCTGCCGCCGAGATCCTCGCGCGGTGCAACCAGCTCGCTCACGGCCGCCTCCAGCGCGGCATCGTGCAGGGAGCGGCGCTCCACATCACGCAGGCGCATCGGCTGCGGCGTAACGCCAGCAACGGCGACTCGCATCTCGCCAAGGGCATCGAGGGCCACAGCGGCGGTCATTACCGCCAGACCGTCGGCGTTACGGCTGATGCGGCGAGTGGCGCAGCGCAGTGCGGGCTCCGGCAGCACCACCCCCAGCACCAGCTCCTTGCGCTGGCCCGCCAGATAGGCATCGATGGGTTGCAGCTGGTTGTTCTCCAGCACTACCACGGCTTCAAGCACCAGCAGTACCGGCAACAGCGGGGAGTCCTGCTGCTGGCAGGCAATTTCGCCGCCAATGGTGGCCTGATTGCGCAGATGGCGGGAGTAGACAAACCCCAGCGCCTCGCACAGGGCGGCCGGGGTACGGGGGTCGTCTTTGAGGGCTTGCAGGGTGACGGTGGCGCCGATGTGGAGTTGACCGTGCTGCTGCTCAATCTGGCCAAGTCCGAGCTTGTCCAGCGAGATGGCGACCTTCTTGTCGGTGCGGGTCGGGGCTGCGTTGAGCTTGCTGCCGCCCCCCATGTAAACGGCGTCGTTGCCAAAGCGGGCCTTGAGTTCCAAAGCCTGACCCAGTTGTTCGGGTCGGAAGAATTGCTCAATCATGTGTCGTCCTTACTCTTGCAGCCCGCCGCCGGGGAGATCCACAGGGCGGGCAATCCGGTCCAAAACTGTGGAGGGTGGCCCTAGGCCAGCTGATCCATCCGTTGCCACAGGCGGCTCGCCACCTTGCTGGCCTGCTGATAAATGGGCTCGACGTCAAAGGCGAACTCGCAATCCTGATAGACCATGCGTCCCTCGACCATCACGCTGTTGACCGAGGATGAGCCCATACCGAAGGCGAGATGGCCGCCGAGGTTGCGCGGCGCCAGCGGGGTCGGTGCGGCGTAGTCGCAGATGGTGAGGTCGGCCTTGTAACCCGGCTCCAGGCGGCCAAATTTGGCGCCGAAGTTGCGCTCCAGCAGGGTGTTGCCGTTCCAGAGGAACCGGGCAAAGCTGTCGGGCCAGAGCGCTCCGCCGGCATCCTTGTGTTTGAAGTAGGCGAACTTGAGCTCTTCGAGCATGTCGGAGCCGATACCATCGGTGCCCAGCGCCAGATTGCGATACTCCGGCAGGTGCATGTTGTAGCCCACGTGGTTGTTCATGTTGGAGCGGGCGTTATGCACCAGGAAGGCATCGCGGCTGTTGAGCAGCTCGATGTCGGCCGGGCTCAGGTAGATGCCGTGGGCGATCAGGGTCTTGCTGTCGACAAGGCCAAACTCGTCCAGCCGGGCGATGGGCTCCTTGCCATAGTGGTGGTGGCCGTGGGCCATGTCGTAGCGGTCTTCCGCCACATGGATATGCAGCCCGCGACCGGTGACCTGCACCGCTTCGCGCAGCATGGCCAGCCCCTCGTCGGGCACGGTGAAGGGGGCATGGGCGCCGATATGAGCCTCCACCAGATAGGGTTCGTTCCCCTTGGCCTTGGCGGCATCAATGGCCTGCGCGAACA
>NZ_JBFODV010000128.1:0-7766 GCF_040908495.1 Aeromonas sp. R1-1
ATAGAAAAAAACGACGCCAGCTGGCGTCGTTTTTTATGGGCAAGAGTCGGGGCGACTTATGCCTTGGCAGGCAGGCTCAGGCGGGCAACCGCTTCCACATGCATGGAGTGCGGGAACATATCGACCGGTTGCACTTCGTCCAGCACGAAGCCCTGCTTGACCAGCCAGGCAAGGTCGCGGGCCAAAGTCTGCGGGTTGCAGGAGACATAGACCAGACGGCGGGGCGCCATGGCGACCAGGGTCTGCAGCACCGCCTTGTCACAGCCTTTGCGGGGCGGGTCCATCACCACCACATCAGCGGTCACACCCTGGGCGTGCAGTTCGGGCATCAGCTGCTCCGCCTTGCCGACGTGGAATTCGGTGTGCTCGATGCCGTTGAGGGCGGCGTTGCGACGGGCATCGCTGATGGCGCTCTCCACCGACTCGATCCCCACCACCTTGGCGGCCTTGCCAGCCAGGAACAGGGAGATGGTGCCGATACCGCAATAGATGTCGAACACCGTCTCGTTGCCGGTCAGCTCGGCGTACTCGAGGGCACTGGAGTAGAGCACATCGGTCTGGGTCGGGTTGTTCTGGAAGAAGGAGAGCGGCGAGATCTCGAACTCGAGTTCGTGGATCTTGTCGCGGATCACCCCTTCGCCGAGCAGCACCCGGTTGGTCGCGCCCAGAATGCGGTTGGTGCGCTCGTTGTTGATGTTCTGCACCAGGGTAGTGACCGGCAGATCGCTCAGGGCTGCAAGCAGCTCGGCTTCGAACGGTAACTCCTCGCCCAAAGTGACCAGCACCACCATCAGCTCGCCGCTCTTGAAGCCCTTGCGGGTCATCAGGTTACGCACGCAGCCGCTGTGGTTTACTTCGTCATAGGCGGCGATGTCGTGCGCGCGCATCCAGTTGCGCACCCGTGCGTTGAGCTCGACATGCAGCGGATCCTGCACCGCACAGTCATCGGCGGTGATGAGATCGTGGGAGTGCTTGCGATAAAAACCGATCTCGGCACCGGCATCGCAGCCACGCACCGCATATTGCGCCTTGTTGCGATAGGCGAACGGACTCTCCATGCCAAGGATATCCTTGACCGGAGTGTCACCCAGCCCGACCTGCTCCAGTGCGCTCTGCACCAGTGCCTGCTTGAGCTTGAGCTGGGCCGGATAGGCCAGCGGGCGCACCTGACAGCCACCACACTCGGTGTTGGGGCAGAAATCGGCAACCCGATCGGCAGAGGGCTGGAGCAGCTCGGCAACCTTGCCGTGCAGATAGTTCGGCTTGACCTCGGTCAGCTCCACCAGCGCCTGCTCACCGGGCAGCAGACCTTCGACAAACAGGGGGCGATCGAACAGGCGTCCTTTGCCATCTCCTTTGTCGGTCAGTTCCAGGATCTCGATCTGGTGTTGATGTCCCACTAACGGCATGAGCGGCTCCAAAAGTACTAAAAATGGGGGGGATGAACGCGGCAAAGCCATGCCCATCGAGAAAAGGTGGCAGAGTTTAGCGGAGATCCGGCCAAATTGCAGGCATAAAAAGCCTGCTTGTTGCAATGGTCATTACCCTTGGTCATCTGCCGGGCGTTGCCACCTTTCGGGCTGCGGCAAATTTAGCCCTTGGGCCGCAACGCCCAGCCTGTTAAAATTCCGCCCTTGAAATTATCCTGGGCCCCGCGCCCGTTCTAGCTAAGGTCTACCGCGATGCGTACCAGCCAATATCTGCTTTCCACTCTCAAGGAAACCCCCTCCGACGCTGAAGTTGTCAGCCACCAGCTGATGCTGCGCGCCGGGATGATCCGTAAACTGGCCTCCGGCATGTATGCCTGGTTGCCAACCGGTCTGCGGGTACTGAAGAAAATCGAGAACATTGTTCGCGAAGAGATGAACAATGCTGGTGCCGTCGAAGTCTCCATGCCGGTGGTTCAACCCGCCGAGCTGTGGCAGGAGTCTGGCCGCTGGGATGACTACGGTCCCGAGCTGTGCCGTCTGACCGACCGCCACAACCGCCCCTTCGTACTGGGCCCGACCCACGAAGAGGTGATCACTGCGCTGGTACGTTACGAAGTGAACAGCTACAAGCAGCTGCCGCTCAACCTCTACCAGATCCAGACCAAGTTCCGCGACGAAGTGCGCCCCCGCTTCGGCGTCATGCGCGGCCGCGAATTCCTGATGAAGGATGCTTACTCCTTCCACATCGACAAAGAGTCTCTGGTCGATACCTACGAGAAGATGCACGCCGCCTACTGCAAGGCGTTCACCCGCATGGGTCTGAACTTCCGTCCGGTGCAGGCCGATACCGGCTCCATCGGGGGTACCGGTTCCCACGAATTCCAGGTGCTGGCCGAGAGCGGTGAAGACTTGATCGCCTTCTCCGATAGCTCCGATTACGCCGCCAACATCGAGATGGCCGAAGCACTGGCACCGGCTGGTGAGCGCGCTGCCGCCACCGCAGCCCTGACCAAGGTTGCCACCCCGAACGTCCACACCATCGACGAAGTGGCTGCCTTCCTGAACGTGGCTCCGACCGCCATCGCCAAGACCCTGCTGGTACTGGCAGAGGAAGATGAGCACGGCAAGCAGGCCGTCATCGCGCTGGTACTACGTGGCGACCACGAGCTGAACGAGATCAAGGCCGAGAAACTGGCTGGCGTAGCCAACCCGCTGACCTTCGCCAACGACGAGCAGATTAAAGCTGCCGCCGGTTGCGATGCAGGTTCCATCGGCCCGGTCGGCTTTGCCGGTCGCATCATCGTCGATCGCAGCGCCGCCCATCTGGCGGACTTCGTCTGCGGCGCCAACGAAACCGGCTTCCACCTGACCGGTGCCAACTGGGATCGCGACATCGCTACCTATGAAGTTGCCGATCTGCGCAACGTGGTGGAAGGCGACCCGAGCCCGTGCGGCCAGGGCAAGCTGCTGCTCAAGCGCGGTATCGAAGTGGGCCACATCTTCCAGCTGGGTACCAAGTACTCCGAAGCGATGAAGGCGAGCGTGCTGAACGAAGCTGGCAAGTCCGTCACCATGGAGATGGGTTGCTACGGTATCGGGGTTTCCCGTCTGGTGGCTGCCGCCATCGAGCAGAACAACGACCAGTACGGCATCATCTGGCCGGACGCCATCGCCCCGTTCGAAGTGGCCATCGTGCCGATGAACATGCACAAGTCCGAGCGCGTGGCCGAGCAGGCACAACAGTTCTACGCCGAGCTGAAAGCCGCTGGTGTGGACGTGCTGTTCGACGACCGTAAAGAGCGCCCGGGCGTGATGTTCGCCGACATGGAGCTGCTGGGCATCCCGCACGCCATCGTCATCGGCGATCGCGGTCTGGACAACGGCATGGTGGAGTACAAGTGCCGCCGCACCGGCGAGAAGCAGGAAGTGGCCATCAGCGACATCATCGCCATGCTCAAGGCCAAGCTGGGCCGTTAATTCCGCCCTCTTCCCGATATAAAAAAGCGCGCCATTTGGCGCGCTTTTTGTTTCTGTGTGCTGACGACGGCAACCGGATGGCGGGCTTCGCCTCAGGGATTGCGACCGATAAAGAGGTCAGTCACGTGGCAGCTGCTTCTGGCTTCCAGCGCGTCGAGCATATAGGCCGCCGCATCTTCCGGGGTCATGAAGCCACTCGGGTCCACGTGATCCGAGTTGTCCCAGAACTCGCTGCGGATCCCGCTCGGGTAGAGGTTGACCAGCCGCAGTGGCGAGCCTTTCAGCTCGGCGCGCAAGGATTCGAGAAAGCCGCGCATCCCCCATTTGGAGGCGCAGTATAGACTCTCGTTGGCCTTGCCCACCTGCGCGGCGGAGGAGAGCACATTAGCCAGCACTCCGCCTTTCTCCCCGATAAGCCGCACCGTCTGCTGGGCCACCAGAATGGTGGAGATGAGATTGCTCTCCACCACCCGGCGGATCTGCTCGGCGGTGTAGACGCCGACCGGGCCAAACTCACCCACCCCGGCGCAGTGGATCACCATGTCGGGCTGCCCGCCCCACTCCACCGCAGCGGCGAAGGCGACGTCAACCTCTTCATGGTGCGCCAGATCGGCAGCAATGCCGATCACCGCGCTGCCGAGCAGTTGTTCCTGCTCCTGCAGTCGCTGATAACGGCGCCCCATCATGGAGACCTTATGGCCCCGCTCAACCAGACCTATGGTCAGCGCCCGGCCAAGACCTGAACCGGCACCTGTCACTATGATGTGGCCCATTATCGCTCCTCGTCGTCAGTTGACGGTCAGATTAGAAAGTGAATTCATCGCCCATGAACCATCCATCGACAGAACGCTCTGATAGATGTTGGCGAAGAATTTCCCCCCCGTTGTCAGACAACGTCAGATTAGAAAGTGAATTCGCCGCCCATGAACCAGCCATCGACAGACTGGTCGATATTGGCGAAGTCGATCTTGGCTTCACGCCAGCCGGCACGCAGCTTGATCGGCATGGAGGAGAACTTGTAGGAACCACCCAGACGGTAGTCATAGTTATCCGCATCGTGAGTGCGCAGATCGCCGAAGAAGGCGATGCCGGTGCCCGGGATCTTCACTTCACTGCCGGCATAGGCCATCAGGGTGTTTTCATCATAACCCCGACGCCCCCAGGTTACCTGCTCGCCATCGTAGTGACGACCGGTCATACCCAGATCGATCTTGAACAGATCGTTGTTAAACAGACGGTAGTAGAGGCTCAGATCGTAGGCTGTCAGGTCGTTCTTGAAGGCGCCACCGGAGGTGCTGAAATCGGAAATTTCAAATTTGGCGTTCGGCAGGAAGATGATACCGTGTTCCAGTTGCAGATAGCCGTTCCAGTTGTATTTGTCATCATAGTGATTGGCACTATAACCATATGCCTGACCACTGCCCTGAGAAGCCCATACATCAGCACCGGCGGCGAAACGCCAGTCATTGGCGGCCATGGCCCCCTGGCTGCACAGGGCAAACAGAACACCGGCAATCAGCGTCTTTTTCATTACGTCACTTCCTCTTGCATACATGGAAAAGAGCACTATTTTACCCGGTGCAGCCAAAATACACAGTCTCAAATCTGAACAAACGACGACAAATGTCAGTGCTTCATATGCTTCATCTCTGCCATCGGCTCAATCGGCTTCACCGGCAGTGACAGATCCAGCTTCTGACCATCATCCATGGTGAGGGTGAGCGGGAAAGGGGTCTGCTCGGAGAGCGTGCCCACCTCGAACAGCATGATGTGCAGGCTGCCCGGTTTCAGCACCGCTTCGCCCCTGGCCGGGATCTCGATATTCTCGACCTGACGCATCTTCATCACGCCATTTTCGTGCAGGTGAGTGTGCAGCTCGGCACGCCCCGCCGCAGCAGAAGCCGCCGCCACCAGCTTGACCGGCTGGTCGGCGTCATTCTTGAGCACCATAAAGGCGGCAGTGTTGGGGGAGCCCGGCGGCAACAGGCGCACATAACCGTCGACAGCCTCGACCTTGGCCAGTGCAGGCGCCGTCATGCCGAGCACCAGCAGAGAATAAAACGCACGTTTAAACATGGTTGAAATCCTTTTATGATGTTGTTAAACGGCGCCAAGGTTACCCCAGCAGCAACCTTTTTTGCACCTTTCAATAACAAGGATTTAGACATGGCCCCCATTCTCATTGTCGAGCAGCAGGATGGCTTGCTCACCCTGACCCTCAACCGCCCCGACAAGCGCAACGCTCTCAATACCGAGCTCTATAAGCAACTGGTGGCAGCGCTGGGAGAGGCGGCAGCCGATGAGGAGGTGCATGTCCTGTTGTTGCAGGGGCAGCAGGATTGCTTTACCGCGGGCAATGATCTGGCCGACTTTATGGGCAAGAACTCGCTGGAGCCCGACGACCCCATCCTGCAGTTCCTCCACACCCTTGCCGACTTCCCCAAACCCGTGATCGCCGCTGTTGCAGGTCCTGCAGTAGGGATAGGCACCACCATTCTGCTGCACTGCGATCTGGTCTATCTGGGGGATAACGCCCGCTTGCAGCTTCCCTTTGTCGAGTTGGGTCTGGTGCCGGAGTTTGCCTCCAGCCTGCTGCTGCCGCGTCTGATGGGACACCTCAAGGCGGCGGAGCTGTTGCTGCTGGCCGAGGCGATTGATGCCGAGGAGGCGCTGCGACTCGGGCTCGCCAACAAGGTGGTGGCGGCCGATGGATTGCTCTCCTTTGCCCGCGAACAGGGGCTGAAGCTGGCGGCAAAACCGCCCAGAGCGCTGCAAAAGAGCAAGGCGCTGCTGAAACAGGAGCTCAAACAGGCGGTGCACTTTGTCATCGATCTGGAGGCGCGCGCCTTCGCCCAGGCACTGCAAGGGGAAGAGGCGCAGCAGCGGATCGCCCAGAAACTCAAACGGCGGGGCTGAGCTGCCGCTCAACGCCGGTCAGTTGAGGCGAAAACGGCCGATCAGCTCGCAGCCCTGCACCTTGTCCTGCAGCTGGATCAGCCGGGCAATTTCCGGATTGGGGTGGCGCTTGAGAAAGGCAAGCAGGGCGCCGCGACAGCAACCCAGCTCGCTGATCAGTGCCTCGCACTCCCTGTTGGGGCACTGCGGCACCAGCGCAGTCACCAGCTCGGAGGCAAGTTTCAGGTAGCGCAGCTCGTAAGTCGGCTCATCCATCGCCCGCCAGAAGTCGGCCAACCGGTGACAGGTGGCGACTCGCATGGTGGCCAGTTCGGTCAACTCGACCTGGGTCATCTCGTAAACATCCCCCAGCGCCTGCTGATAAAAACAGATCGCCGCCCCTAGCGAACCGGCCTGCCAGGCACGCTCCGCCTCCAGCATGTATCGTTGCCAACTTTGCGGTGTCATCTCACTCTCCCGAGTCCGTCATGGTGGGAGTGTTATCATGGCTAATTGAGAATAAATATCAACCAGAGGGTTAGTGCAGGATCTCTGCGCAACCTTGGCAAACCCGGCGCCCGACCTTATGATCGTGCCCTTCCCCCCCTTCTTTGGAGCCCCACAATGCGACCACGCCTCCCGCAGATGCTGGGCTGCTCCCTGCTCTGCGTGCCCCGCATGCTGGTCTGGATCTATTAGCTGCGCTCAAGCGAACGCAACCCATCCGATCCATTCAGCAAAGGAGTACCAACATGAACCCCTGCCAACACTGGTCGCAGGTCGAATACCTGCACCTGACGGTGACCAACCCCAATATCTGCCTCAAGGGGCAGCACAGCTACTACTCGGGTGCCTGGGATGGCCCCTTCGAAGAGGTGGCGGTGCGCTACCTCCATGGCGATCCCTTCAGCCGCAGCCCGGACACCGGCTGGGAGCCGCTCTGGCATATCGACCGGCTCCATATCGGCGACTATGTGCAGATTGCCGCCGGGGTAAAGATCATCATGGGCGGCAACCACACCCACAACACGTCCTTCATCAGCACCTATCCGTTCGCCGATCTGGCGGGGCTCAAGCGCAGCTACCGCCCCGCAGGCGATACCCGCATCGGCAACGATGTCTGGATCGGCATGGAGGCGCTGATCATGCCCGGTGTCACTATTGGCGATGGCGCCATCATCGCCGCCCGTTCGCTGGTCAATCAGGATGTGCCGCCCTATGCCATGGTGGCGGGCACCCCAGCCAGGGTGGTGCGGATGCGCTTTGGCGAGGAGGAGATTGCCCGGCTACAGGCCCTCGCCTGGTGGGATTGGCCGGATCAACAGCTCAACGATCTGCTACCGCTGATCCAGCAAGGTGAAGTCGCCCTGCTTGAGCAGGCAGCTGCCCACTGGGCGGAGCGCCATGAGTGACCACCGCCAGCCAGCAGTAACAAGCTGACAGCAGAAGGGCGACCCCGGGGTC
>NZ_JBFODV010000129.1:0-21162 GCF_040908495.1 Aeromonas sp. R1-1
GTCGCTCCGGCGCCGTCACCGGTACCGCCAGTGCCCGCAGCTCGTCCATATGTTGAGGCAGCAGTTCGTACTGCTCACCCGTATAGGGATTGGTCTGGGGGCCAAGGTAGTCGCAAAGCAGCTCGTGCGGGCGCACCGCCGGATTGATCAGCGCCGCGCGGCAGCCGTACTGCTCGCTCACCCTGGTCGCCATAAAGCCGCCGAGGGAGCTACCCACGGCGCCGAGCTTGTAGTCACTACCATAACGACGCTGCAGATCAGCAATGGTCTGCTCGATAGCCGCCCAGGCCGTCGCTGGCGTATTGGGCTGGGCCGGAATGATCACCTCGATGTCGGGCCGGTTGGCGGCCACCCAGGCAGCCATCTGCTGCGCCTTGGCGGAGCCCGGTGAGGAGTTGAAACCGTGCAGATAAAGGAGAACCGACTTCATGCAATGCTCTCCTCAATAACCGGTGGCGTTGGGGTCGGGCACAAACTGTCCCACCGGCAGGCGCCACACCTCGCTGGCCACCCGCCCATCCGGATAGAGGGTGAGATAGCGCCAGCCCGGGCCGGATTCATCCAGCGCAAAGCCATCAGAGAGAGGTTTGAACTGGATGCAGGTCGATGGGCTGGCAATCAGCCGCACCCCGCGGTGCACCTCGTCAAACTCCTGATGGACGTGGCCAAACAGGATGGTCTTCTGCTGCGGATGACGGGCCAGTACGGCGAACAGGTCATCGGCATTCTTGAGATTGTGTTGATCCAGCCAGGCACAGCCCACCGGCACTGCCTGATGGTGCAGGGTGATAAGAGCGTGGCGATCAGGATATTGACGCAGAGCACGGTCGAGGGCGGCCAGCTGGTGATCGCCAATCATGCCGTGGGGTTTGCCGCGCACCTGGGTGTCGAGCAGGATCACCTGCCAGTGGTCGCCCACCAGCTGTTTGGATTCACTGATCCCGGCGGCATGGAGATATTCGGTCATCAGCGGGCTGTCATCGTGATTACCCGGCAGCCAGTAGATGGGGCGGCCCAGGGGCGCCATCATGGAGGCGAAACGCTGATAGGATTCCGGGCTGTGATCCTGCGACAGATCGCCGGTCGCCAGAATCACCTCGTAGGGGTGTTCATTGGCCTGCACCTGTTCCAGCACGGCGGCCAGACTCTCTGCGGTGCGCACAGCCAACAGCCGCCCTTCGGCACTCGCGAAGAGGTGGGTGTCGGTAATTTGCAATAGGCGCACACTGCCGTCCTGCGCCTGGGGGAGCTCTGTTTCCAAAATCACGCTTCTTTTTATTTGTTCAACTGGAGATATTGATCGGGCTGGTACCATGTCTGAGACAAAATTTTAGCCATTCGGCCAGAAACAGATTTACCTGCTCCTTTTCGTCCCGCTGGTGCATCTTTTTATTGGGATAATCATAACGTGGTTGCAAACGGGAAATCTGTTGCGCTGCACACACTTCCGCCATCCGCACATCATGATACAAACGAATCTCTATCTGAGCTTGTAAATATTCGGGCAATTCGGGGTTGTGCTGGCTCAGGATCACCTGATTGGTGAAGCGACTCTCGCCAATGATGGTGAGCTGGAACTGCAGATCGTTGCCGACCCGATAGCGGCGCTCGGCGCCGACTTCCCCATCTGGCGGCAGCAGTTTCATCAACGCCATGTAATTGACCTCGCAGGTACGCTGCAAGGACATCAGATCAGGCACATAGCGCCTGCTCTGTTGCAGGGTCAGCGCCACCTCAGCGATCCGCCAGCCAGCGGGCGCGCAGCTCGCCATGGTTGAGGGCCAACCACTGCAGGGCAATGACCGAGGCCGCATTGTCGATACGTCCCTCTTTGAGCCAGGCGTAGGCCTGTTCGCGGCTCACCACGTGCACCCGGATATCCTCGCCCTCATCCGCCAGCCCGTGCAGTCCCTCGGCCTTGCTGGCATCCACCTCGCCCACAAAGACCTCGATCCGCTCGGTGCTGCCGCCCGGGCTCACCAGATAGCTGATGGCATGCTCGCAGCGGGCCACCTCGATACCGGCCTCTTCCACCGCTTCGCGACGCACCACCGCCTCGGCGGTCTCACCTTCGTCGATGATGCCGGCTACCAGCTCCAGCAGCCAGGGGGTCGGGCTGGTCTCCATGGCGCCGATACGGAACTGCTCCACCAGCACGATCTGGTCGCGCACTGGATCATAGGGCAGCAGTGCGGCAGCATGGCCCCGCTCGAACAGCTCGCGCACGATGGGCTGATTCCAGCCGCCAGCAAATAACCGATGCTGCAAACGATAGACATTCACCTTGAAGAAGCCGTTATATCCAGCTGATTTTTCAATGATTTTCACATCATCGGCGGCGTAATGCCGATCTTGCGGCAAGGGTTGCTGCGACATCCGGGGCTCCCGTCAGCTTGACTTGTATCAGTTTGACCATAAAATCCGAGGAACATGAATGAACGTTCATTCACTCGGCGTGCCATGGTAATGAGGGGTGGATTTTAGCAGCCACAGACCATTTGGCTAGGCGCGCGGGGAGAAAACTGCGTCCGGTTCTTGACGTTCCCGTCACCGGACCTGAGACTCTTAGCATTAAATTTTGCTTATAGTAGAGTGATTAAGCTGCAATCAAGCTTGGTCGGTGACAATATTTGCCTCTCCAGCAACCAGTTTGGGTTACTACATAAGGTTAAAACGATCTATGAAAAGAACACTTTTGTCAGTCATGGTGTTGCTGGGCGTCAGTGCCGGTGCCCATGCCGAAAACCTGCTCGACATCTACCAGCAAGCCCAGATCAAAGACCCGCAGTTGCTGCAGTCCAAAGCCGTTCGCGACCAGGCCTTCGAGAAGATCAACGAATCCCGTGCCCCTCTGCTGCCCCAGATCGATCTGGGTGCCGGGCTCAATTATCTGCAAAACAAGAACGATACCCAGAGCAATACCAACGCCAAGGGTGAGGTGACGCTGTCGCAATCCCTCTATCGTCGCAGTAACTGGGTCAATCTGGATATCAGCGAGAAGCAGGCCACCCAGTCAGATGTTGCCTACAACCTCGAAATCCAGAACCTGATGGTGCGCACCGCCAAAGCCTACTTTGATGTGCTCAAGGCGATGGATACCCTGGAGTTCGTCCGTGCCAACAAGGTTGCGGTAGAGCGTCAGCTGGAGCAAACCCAGCAGCGTTTCGAAGTGGGCCTGACCGCCATCACCGACGTTCATGAAGCCGAAGCCTCCCGCGACCAGGCGCTGGCTGACGAGATCAATGCAGAAAACTCTCTGGACAACAGCTACGAGACCCTGCGCGAGCTGACCGGTATCGATCACCGAAATCTGGACGTGCTGAACACAGATCGTTTCAGCCCGCAGAAGACCGCCTTCGGCTCCGACAAGTGGCTGGAGCTAGCGCTGGACAAGAACCTGCAACTGCACAGTGCCCGCATCAGCAAGGACATTGCCAAGGAGCAGATCGATCTGGCCAAAACCGGCCATGAGCCGACGCTGGATCTGGGTGCCGGACTGCAAACCAGCAATACCGATTACAAGCTGGATAGCATGCCGGGCGGCAATGACAATCAGGCCAATATCGGTCTGACCTTCAAGCTGCCCATCTACAGCGGTGGCGCCACCAGCTCCAAGGTGAAGCAGGCTCAGTACAACTACGTGGCGGCCAGCGAACTGCTTGAGAAGAACTTCCGCTCGGTGCAGAGCACAGTGCGCTCCTCCTACAACAACGTGAACGCCAGCATCGGCTCGGTTCGCGCCTACAGCCAGTCTGTGGTCTCCGCCGACAGCGCCCTGAAGGCAACCGAAGCCGGTTACGAAGTGGGTACCCGTACCATCGTCGACGTGCTGGACTCCACTCGCAAGCTGTACGAGGCCAAGCAGAAGCTCTCCGAAGCCCGTTACAACTACATTCTCAATATCCTGAGCCTGAAACAGGCTGCCGGTATTCTGGAAGCGCAGGATCTGGTGGAAGTGAACCAGGGCCTGATGCCTGCCACGGCAAAAGCCAAGGGCTGATAGCCGCTATCGGGAATGAAAAAGGCGACCGCAAGGTCGCCTTTTTGTTATCCGTATTTCTGTCGGCTTGCAGCCGCCGATAGCGAGCCCCGCCAGATTGCGGGGCCAGCAGCGCGTTAGCCGCGCTCGCGGATCGTCTTGATGATGTCGGTGGTGGAGCAGCCATCCTCGAAGTTGAGAACGCGCACCTCGCCGCCATTGGCGGTCACTTCGGCGTAACCGGCGATATCTTCCGGCTTGTAGTCACCCCCCTTGACCAGCAGATCTGGCAGGATCTCGGCGATCAGGCGCTGCGGGGTATCCTCAGAGAAGGGCACTACCCAGTCCACCGCGCCCAGCGCAGCCAGTACGGCCATGCGGCGCTCGGTCGGGTTGACCGGACGACCCGGCCCTTTCAGACGGCGAACCGACTCGTCGGTGTTGACCGCCACGATCAAGCGATCCCCCAGCTTGCCCGCGTTGGCCAGATAGGAGACGTGGCCGGCGTGCAGGATGTCGAAGCAACCGTTGGTCATCACCACCTTCTCGCCACGCAGACGGGCGGCACGAACCGCCACTTTCAGCTGGGCTTCGGACATGACGCCGAAGCCTGTCTCCTGCTCGGTGTAGAGGGCATTGGCCAGCTCGACCGGACTGACGGTGGAGGTACCCAGCTTGCCGACCACGATACCGGCTGCGGTATTGGCCAGCGCACAAGCTTCGTCCAGGCTCTTGCCAGCGGCCAGCGAGGTGGCCAGGGTGGAGATGACGGTATCACCGGCACCGGTCACATCGTAAACCTCGTGGGCCTGAGCTGGCAGATGCAGCTCCGGCTGGCCTTCGCGGATCAGGGTCATGCCGTTCTCGGAACGGGTGACCAGCAGGGCATCCAGCTCGAAACGCTTGACCAGATCCAACCCCTTGGCAACCAGCTCCTCTTCGCTCTTCACCTTGCCTACCACAGCCTCGAACTCGGACATGTTGGGGGTCAGCAGAGTGGCACCGCGATACTTCTCGAAGTCGGTCCCCTTGGGGTCGACCAGCACCGGAATACCGGCGGCTCGGGCGCGCTGGATCATGCCGGGCACGTCGTTGAGAGCACCCTTGCCGTAGTCGGAGAGGATCATCACGTCGCTATTCGACAGCGCCTGCTCGACCTTGTTCATCAGCAGGGTGGCATCGACGGAGTGGAAGGGCTCTTCAAAGTCCAGACGCAGCAGCTGCTGGTTGCGGGACAGCACCCGCAGCTTGGTGATAGTCGGGAAGTCGGCCAGACGAACGAAGTCACAGGCCACCTTGACGCCAGCCATCTGGCCAGCCAAAGCATCGGCAGCCTCGTCCTGACCGGTCAGGCCAAGCAGCACGGCATGAGCGCCAAGGGCGGCGGAGTTGAGGGCCACGTTGGCTGCGCCACCGGGACGCTCCTCAATGTGTTCAACCTTGACCACGGGCACCGGCGCCTCGGGGGAGATCCGACCGGTAGGGCCATGCCAGTAACGATCCAACATGACATCGCCAACGACCAGAACGCGGGCTTTTTCAAAATCGGGCAGGGTGATCTTCATCTGTATCGACTCTCAAAACCTGAAAAATCAGCGGGCGATTTTATCACACTCTTTTATCCGGTGTAGAAAAAGCCGACCGCAGTTGCCGCCGCTGTCACGCTAACCGGACGCAGGCTACCCCTCTGACCAGCACACAGCCATTCGCCCCCGCCCCCCCTTTTCGGCTAGAATCCCCCGATTGTGTTTGCGAACAAGAGATTAGCCATGGCCCATGACAACGCTCCCCGCCTGGAGCCCCGCCTGTTTCATCCCCGTTACTGGGCCAGCTGGTTCGGCCTCGGCCTGCTCTGGCTGCTGACCCTGCTGCCGTGGCGTAGCCAGATGTGGCTGGGCCGTCAGCTCGGTCGTCTCGCCGCCAGGATATTGAAGTCCCGGGTCAAGATTGCCCGTCGCAATCTGGAGCTGGCGATGCCCGAGCTGACCCGGGATGAGCGGGAGAAACTGCTTAAGGCAAACTTCGAGAGCGTGGGCTGCGCCGTGTTCGAGGTGGGGATCGCCTGGTTCTGGCCAGACTGGCGGATGCGCAACCTGATGAAGGTGGAAGGGGAAGAGCACGTCATAGCCGCCATGGAAAAAGGTCAGGGCATGCTGCTGCTCTCCTGCCACTTCCTGACGCTGGAACTCAACGCCCGCTGTTTCGGGCTGGTGCGCCCCGGCGTGGGGGTCTATCGCCCCAATACCAATCCGGTGCTGGAGTATGCCCAGTACCACGGGCGCTGTGCCTCCAACAAATATCTGGTAGACCGGATGGATGTGAAGGGGATGATCAAGGCGCTGCGCAACGGCGACGCCCTCTGGTATGCACCGGATCACGACTACGGCAGCCACGCCAGCGTGTTCGTGCCCTACTTCGCGGTAGAGCAGGCGGCCACCATCACCGGCACCGCCACCTTGGCGCGGGTGAAGAGCACCGTCACCCTGCCCTGCTACAACATCCGCACCAGCGAGGGTTACACCCTGCATATCGGCGCGCCCCTTGCCGACTACCCCAGCGGGGATGACATGGTTGATGCCGCCCGCGCCAACCGCGAGATTGAAGCCGCCGTGCGCAAGGCGCCGGAGCAGTACATGTGGCTCCATCGCCGCTTCAAGACCCGCCCCTCCCCCGAGGATGCCGGTTTCTACTAAACCGCAGCCTCGACAGGGGCCAGATCGCAAAAACTGACAAACCGCCTGCTGGCGGTTTGTTTTTATCTGCTATCAACCCTGCGCGGCAAACAAGCGCCCCGAACACTGCCGCTCGATAGCATCCTGCATGTTGGCGCCCATTCCCATCAATCAGCCGCAAAAGAACCCTCATCACCAACCGTAAAAACTGAAAGCGGGTTACAAATTTATTGATTCATTGATAATCAATGGAGTGTTGCGATAGATCCATCGTCAATACCCGCTGATGAGTAATTGAGTGATTTGTCCCATTCGAATACAAAAACTGAATTTGTGATGATAATCACCTTTGCACGAAGGAGCGGCAAAGCTGAACTGGTGATCTAAATCACAAAAAATGGTCATTCAAAACAGAAAAGATCGAAATGTAGTCGAATTACAGCTCTCGAACGTGATCAGGATCACTGGTTTGGGAGGGGGTATCGCTGGGTATCTGAGAGCTGGATCACAAGACACCCCGTTTTCAGCCTAATTTGATATCAAGCTGGTAGATTGAAGTTGCTTAGACGACCGGGATGGAGGTTCGGCAAAACCAGCCATCCCGACTACCACTTTTAATCAAACAGGCTTAAAACGGGGTCCCGACATGTTATCACCGGATACCAAAGTCAAGATACAGAATTTTGGACGCTTCCTGTCCAATATGGTCATGCCCAACATAGGCGCCTTTATCGCCTGGGGCTTTATCACCGCCCTCTTCATTCCCACCGGCTGGCTGCCCAATGAAACCTTGGCCAAGCTGGTCGGCCCCATGATCACCTACCTGCTGCCGCTGCTGATTGGCTACACCGGCGGCAAACTGATGGGCGGTGAGCGCGGCGGCGTGGTCGGTGCCATCACCACCATGGGTGTCATCGTGGGAACTGATATCCCCATGTTCATGGGAGCCATGATGGTCGGCCCGCTCGGTGGCTGGGCCATCAAGCGCTTCGACAAGGCGATGGACGGTCGCGTCAAGAGCGGCTTCGAGATGCTGGTCAACAACTTCTCCGCCGGCCTTATCGGCATGCTGCTGGCCATCCTCGCCTTCTTCGTCATTGGCCCCTTCGTCAAGGTGCTCTCCGACCTGCTGGCCGGTGGCGTCGGCTTCCTGGTGGATAACCACATGCTGCCGCTCACCTCCATCTTCGTCGAGCCGGCCAAGATCCTGTTCCTCAACAACGCCATCAACCACGGCATCTTCTCGCCGCTGGGGATCCAGCAGGCCACCGAGCACGGCAGCTCTATCTTCTTCCTGATTGAAGCGAACCCGGGCCCGGGCATGGGCGTGCTGCTGGCTTACATGGTGTTCGGTCGTGGTGCGGCCAAGCAGTCCGCGGCTGGCGCCTCAATCATTCACTTCTTCGGCGGCATCCACGAGATCTACTTCCCGTATGTGCTGATGAACCCGCGCCTCATTCTGGCGGTGATCGCCGGTGGCATGACCGGGGTCTTTACCCTGACCCTGTTCAACGCCGGTCTGGTCTCACCCGCGTCGCCGGGCTCCATCTTCGCAGTGTTGTTGATGACGCCGAAAGCCTCCCTGATCGGGGTCGCCCTCTCCATCATCAGCGCCACTCTGGTCTCCTTCCTGGTCGCCGCCGTATTCGTTCGCGCCCAGCAGCCGGAAGCCGACGAGGCCGATGCCCTCGGTGAAGCCACTCGCAAGATGAAAGCAATGAAGGGCGGCAAGCCCGAAACCGCAGCGGCCAAGAAGCCGGGCGGCGAACTGATGGCAGTGCGCAATATCGTGGTTGCCTGCGATGCGGGGATGGGTTCCAGCGCCATGGGCGCCGGCATGCTGCGCAAGCGGGTACAGGCCGCCGGACTCGATATCAGCGTCACCAACCGCGCCATCGATCAGCTCGACGATCAGGTGGACTGGGTCATTACCCACAAGGATCTGACCGAGCGGGCCCGTCGCCATGCGCCGAACGCTCACCATATTTCCCTGACCAACTTCCTCGACAACGGCCTCTATCAGGAACTGGTACAGAACCTGACCCTGGCCGCCAACGATGATGTCGCCAACCAGCAACTGCTGGTGGCCGCCAACGACGACAGCTACGAGCCGCAGGCAGCCGAAGTCTTTACCCTGAGCCGTCATGACGTGCATCTTGGACTGAAAGCGGACAGCAAGGAGGCCGCCATCCTGACCGCAGGCCGACTGCTGGCAGAGCGCGGCTACGTGGCGCCCGACTACGTCAACGCCATGCTGGAGCGCGAACAGCTGGTCTCCACCTACCTCGGCGAATCCATCGCCGTGCCGCACGGCACCATAGCCGCCAAGGAGTTTGTGAAGCGTACCGGCATCGTCATCTGCCAGTACCCGGCCGGGGTCGCCTTTGGCGAGGCTGCCGATGAGGTAGCGCGGCTGGTGATCGGCATCGCTGCCCGCAACGACGAACACATGCAGGTGATAACCCGCCTGACCAATGCACTGGATGAACCCGGTCTCATCGACCGGCTGGCCAGCACCACGGATCCACAGGCCTTCCTGGATCTGCTGGGTGCCGAACAGGCTGCGTAATCATCTTTCATCGTCTTTGGTTCAAGAGGTTAATATCATGAAAACATTGCATTTTGGTGCTGGTAACATCGGTCGCGGCTTTATCGGCAAAGTGCTGGCGGATGCCAGCCATCAGGTCACCTTCGCCGACGTAAACGACACCCTGATCGACCAGCTCAACCACCGTCAGGAGTACAAGGTCCATGTGGTGGGGGCAGATCAGAAGCTGGACGTGGTACGCAACGTGGCGGCGGTGAGCTCCGCCGGTCACGAGGTGATCGCCCGCATCATCACCGCCGATCTGGTCACCACCGCAGTCGGCCCCAACATTCTGGACAAGATTGCCAGCACCCTGGCCAAGGGGCTGCAGGCCCGCTTCGATGCCGGCAACCTGACACCGCTCAACGTCATCGCCTGCGAAAACATGGTGCGCGGCACCAGCCACCTCAAGCAGGAGGTACTCAAGTACCTGCCGGTCGCGTATCATGCCACGCTCGAATCCTGCATCGGCTTCGTCGACTCGGCGGTGGATCGCATCGTGCCGCCCGCCGCGGCAGCCAACGATGACCCGCTGGAAGTGACGGTCGAGAGCTTCAGCGAGTGGATCGTCGACCAGACCCAGTTCAAGGGGGAGTTACCACAGGTGGCGGGCATGGAACCCACCGACAACCTGATGGCCTTCGTCGAGCGCAAGCTGTTCACCCTCAACACCGGCCACATCGTCACCGCATACCTCGGCAAGCTGCGGGGCTATCGCACAGTGCGCGAGGCGATCGAGGATCCGGTGATCCGCAGCAAGGTGCGCCGCGCCATGGAGGAGAGCGGTGCCGTGCTGGTAAAACGCTACGGCTTCGACCCGCGCCTGCACGCCGCCTATATCGAGAAGATCCTGGCCCGCTTCGCCAACCCCTATCTGGTGGATGAGATTGACCGGGTCGGTCGTCAGCCACTGCGCAAGCTGGCGGCGGGGGATCGACTGGTGAAGCCGCTGCTGGGCACCCTGGAGTACGGCCTGCCCAACGAGCAGTTGCAGGAAGGGATCGCCGCGGCGCTCCACTATCGCAATGCCGATGATCCGCAGGCGGTGGAGTTGCAAGCCCTGCTGGCGGAGCTGGGCCCGGCCAAAGCGTTGGCCCGCGTCACCGGACTGGATGAAGAGAGCGAGGTGGTTCGCGCCATCGTCGCCCGTTACGAAACCCTGTAATAACCCTGCTTGCGGCGCATTCAGCCACCACTGATAGCGCGCCAAGCGCTTGAATGGCAAGGGAATGTGCCCCATATGATAGAAACCGGGAGAGAGGCCCACTCTCTCCCTGTCAGCTGGATCCAATGCACCTATGACCACACACCAGGAAGATGAAGTACTGGAACGACTGAACGAGCAGGATGGCCCCCGCGGCTTCTTTCTCGAAGCCGTGACCATCCTGGAAGAGGCGGTCGACTCCCTGATGCGACGCGCGTTCCGTCAGGAGGAGTATGCCGTCAAATACGCCATCGAACCCCTGCTCAACCAGAGCGGCCCCCTCGGCCAGCTGGAGGTGCGCCTCAAGCTCATCTTCGCCCTCGGCCTCATCTCACTCGAGCGCTATCAGGATATCGAAGCCTATATCAAGATCCGCGACTTTCTGGTGCGCGACCCCAAGGATTACCGCTTCAGCGACAAGCCGATCCGCGATCTGCTCGACCGCCTGCACGGGGTCAATCAGGGTGGCATGATGAAGCTGGAGCCCCCCGCCAGCGAAGAGGATTGGGCCTTCTACCAGATGCAGCTCAACCGGCTCGATCAGATGGTGCGCTCCGCACTGGTACTGGCGCTGGCCGACTGTGTCGGCGAGCTCCACAAGGAGAGCCCCATCTAATCCGGCCCCGAGGCCACACCATCACCACGGTTGGCGTCTGGCTGGCGCCCTTCACACCACCGCCAGCCACCATGACGCCGACTGTCGCACATCTCCCCATCCCGGCCATGACGCCCGCACCTTCGGGTGTCAATCTGACCAACTTAGCCACTACACTAGCTCCATACTCACTGCCTGAATCGAGGTCTGCATGATTGCCCTCTCTCTGGCCGGGATCGCCCTGGTCTCCGTGCTGGCCCAATGGCTTGCCTGGTCGCTGCGGGTGCCCGCCATCCTATTTCTGCTGCTCACCGGCCTGACTCTGGGCCCGGTCAGCGGCCTGCTCGACCCCGATGCCCTGCTCGGGGAGCTGCTGTTTCCGCTGGTCTCCCTGTCGGTGGCCATCATCCTGTTCGAGGGGGCGCTGACCCTCCATCTCGCCGAGCTCAAGGGGATCGGCAAGGTGGTGCGCAATCTCTGCTCCACCGGCATGCTGGTCAGTTTCGCCGTCATCGGCAGCGCCGGTTACTTCCTGCTGGGGCTGGACTGGCGGGTTGCCACCATGCTCGGCGCTGTGCTGGTGGTAACGGGCCCGACGGTGATCGCCCCCATGCTCAACGTGATCCGCCCCACCCGGGAGGTGGACCGTATCCTGCGCTGGGAGGGGATCGTCATCGACCCTATCGGCGCCCTGTTTGCGGTGCTGGTGTTCGAGGCGGTGCGCCTCGGCAGTCAGGGGGATCTCATCAGCCATACCCTGCTGGCGCTGGGCAAGACAGTGCTGGTCGGTTCCCTGATCGGGGTGGCGGCAGGCTGGCTCACCTCCCTGCTCATTCGCAAGGACTGGCTACCGGTCAGCCTGCACAAGTTCGGCGTGCTGGCGCTGGTGCTGGTCACCTTCAGTCTCTCCAACTGGCTCAGCCACGAGTCCGGCCTGCTGGCGGTGACCGTGTTCGGCATCTGGCTCGCCAATCAGGAGGGGCTGGACCTGGAGGAGGTGCTGGCGTTCAAGGAAGATCTCGCGGTCATCCTTATCTCCAGCCTGTTTATCCTGCTGGCGGCCCGCCTCGATCTGGCCCAGCTCTGGCAACTCGGCCCCATGGTGCTGGCACTGCTCTGCGTGGTGCAATTCGTGGCGCGCCCGCTCTGTATTCTGGTCTCGACCTGGGGCTCGGATCTCTCCTGGCGAGCTCGCGCCCTGCTAAGCTGGATCGCCCCGCGCGGCATAGTCGCGGCGGCAGTCAGTGCCTCGTTCGCCATCAGCCTGCATCAGGCCGAGATCCCTGATGCCGACAAGCTGGTGCCGCTGGTATTTGCGGTGATCATCTCCACCGTGGTGTTGCAGAGCCTCACCTCGGCACCGCTGGCCAGCCTGCTCAAGATGCGCCAGAGCGCCCCCAATACCTGGCTCATCATAGGGGCCAACTCGGTGGCGCGAGCCATCGGCAAGGCGCTGGCGGATCAGGGTGTGCCGGTGCAGCTCTGCGATCCCGCCTGGGAGTTCTGCAAACAGGCGCGGATGAGCAACCTGCCCTGCTACTTCGGCAACCCCCAGTCGGAACATGCCGAGCTGCACCTGCCGCTTACCAGCATCAGTACCGTGCTGGCACTCTCCCCCAATCGCCACAACAACGCCCTCGGGGTGCTGCACTTTGCCCACCTCTACGGCGAGGAGCAGGTCTACTCCCTGCGCTCCAGCGAGCAGCACGGCAAGGCCAACCGGGAGAGTGCCACCTTTCGCGCTCGCCAGAACCTGTTCGGCCCCGACATCAACTATGCCCGGCTGAGCGGCCTGCTGAGCCGGGGTGGCCAGATCAAAGCGACCCGCCTGAGCGAGGCGTTCGACTGGGCCCAGTATCAGGCCGCCAATCCCGGCGCCATCCCGCTCTTCATCATGGATGGCAAGGGCAAGCCCCAGATCGTTACCGTCCCCGTCACTCCGCAGGCGGGTGAGCTGCTGATCGCCCTGCAGCCACCCAGAGAGCAGGGCGCCGAATGAGCGAAGCCAACCACAATCCGCTGATCGCCCCGCTGCTGGTGCTATTGCAACAGGCGGCGGGCAGCTACAAGGTGCATGAACTGATGGCTGCTCTGCGTCAGCAGGGGGCAATTCCGGTACTGGCCGACGATGAGCAGCTGCAGCTGTTTCGGGTCAACTTCCTGATCATGAACGCCCTCTACCAGTTGCAGGCCGAGCTCTGGCAAGAGGGATGGTGGCTGGTGATCAGCACCCTGGATATCCGGCTCGAACCGCTGGCCGAGAACCTACAAACCAACCACGGCTTTGCCCTTGGCGAAAATCTGCGTAGCTACTATCTCGACTGGCAGGTGTTCTGGCAGACCGACCGTGCCGAAGTTGAAGCCCTGCTCAACCGCTTCTGGCGCGCTTATGACGGTGAGGGGCACAAAGCCGAGGCGCTGGCCCTGTTCGAGTTGAATGAAGGAACGAGTCAGGAGGCGATCCGCCGCCGCTGGCGGGAGCTGGCACTGCTGCACCATCCGGATCGGGGCGGCAATGCCGAGACTTTTGTCCGCATCCGCTGGGCATGGGAGGTCCTGCGGGGATGATCCCGTTGCCGCACCACTGTTGCCGCACATAAAGGGCAGGCATAGACTGGAGTTGGATATTCCCCACAGGAGAGCATCATGACAGTCAGTGAACTTCGTAAGCTCTATCAGCAACAGATCCTGCAAGAGGCTGAAATACTCCACGACGTGGCTATTCCCGGCTGGCTCATCGAATTCAGAGGCAAGGATGGCGCCCTCTACGAGCTGACCGACACCCTCGGCTGCCCGGTCAGCTTCGGCACCGTCGAGCAGGCCCGCGAACATCTGCATCAGGTGGCCGACTGCCCGGTTCAGGTGGAGCACCTCTACCGCTTCTTCGAACGCTAGCGCCACCCACCGCACAGTAAAAAGGCTCCCGAGGAGCCTTTTTGTTATTCCGGTTGCTTTCTATTCCGGTTGTAGCGGTTCCGCCACCTTGCCCTCCAGCTTTCTGACCGGCTTTTGCAGGATCAGGTTAGCCGGATAGGTGACCAGATCGCCGTTGTCATCACGCACCCGCACATAAAAGAGACCAATCTCGGTGATGACGCCAGTGACCGAATCATCCTTGTCGAGGATACGGATCCGGTCGCCAATCTTGTAGGGAAAGGCGAAGAAGATGGTGATGCTGGCGGTGATGTTGGAGAGGATCGACCACTGGGCCACCATGGCGACCCCCAATACCGCAAAGAAGGAGGACGCGAGCACCACCAGTCGGGAGAAGTCGAGCCCCCATACCCCGGCCAGCACCAGCAAGGTGGCGCAACCGAGCAGGAAGTGGAACACATGGGCCACGTAGAGCACCCGGTTCTCGCTCACCTGCCTGCTCTGACCGAGCGCCAGCAGGCTCTTGTGAATCAGCCGCCGGATCAGGGTATGCCCTAGCAACAGCAGCAGGGTCAGGCCAATTGATTGCCACATGGGTTATGCCTCCTTACCACCAGCGCCGATGCTTGAGCCAGATAGCCAGCCCGCTGGCCAGCGCCACCAGCGAACCACAGAAGACCCAGAAGGCGGTCGGATTCTCGGCCCCGGGGATACCGCCGAGGTTGATGCCAAACAGGCCGGTCAGGAAACTGGCGGGCAAAAAGAGCAGCGCCATCACCGACATCTGGTAGGCGCGGCGGTTGGTCGCCTCCGCCATCAGATTGTTGATCTCGTCTGCCAGCACAGCGGTGCGCGCCACCCCGGCATCGAGGTCATCGAGCCAGCGCCGCAGCCGATCGGCGATATCGAGCAGACGACGGCGGTCATCCTCATCCAGCCAGCTGATCTTCTCGTTGGCCAGCCGTGCCACCAGATCCCGCTGGGGGGAAAGGTAGCGGCGGATCATGATGAGCTGCTTGCGGATCAGCGCCAAGCGGCCATTGGCGGGCATGTCGCGCATCAGCACCATCTCCTCCAGATCGAGGATCTTGTCATGCAACTCTTCAACAAACTCCCCCGCCCGGTCGGTCAGGGCATCGCAGATCTCCACCAGCCAGTCGGCCGGGGTATCGGCGCCGCCCCCCAGCTTGAGCTGGTTGAAGACATCCTGTTCGGAGAGCAGCGGACGACGACGGCTGCTGATGATGAGATCCGGGGTAATGAAGATGCGCAGCGCCACCATCTCTTCGGGCCTGTGATCCTTGTTGTGGTTGATGCCGCGCAGGATCAGCAGCACCGTCTCCCCCATCCGCACCAGCTTGGGACGATTGCTCTGGCCGAGCAGCGACTCCCTGGCTGCCTCGCTGAGCAAGGGGGTCTGCAACAGCCAGCGCGCCGAATCGGGATTGCCGTAATCCAGATGCAGCCAGCCGGGATGTGCCGCCGGGACTTCGCTTCCCGCCGTCAGCGGCGCCATGCCACCCTTGCCATCCAGGGTCAGGGCATAAATCACTTCACCGGGCACCCGATCCATCTCGTCTCCTTCTCGTTTCATGTGCAGGCCCCAGCTTACACCAAAGGCGGGGCCGACTCAGCCCCGCGCCGGGAAGGGGAGGCCTGTGTTAACATGGCCGCTCTCGTTTTTTATCCGCTTTCACTACAGGAAACCATGCCATGCCCATCTGGGTTGATGCCGATGCCTGCCCCATTCCGGTCAAGGAGATCCTCTACCGCGCCGCCCACCGCGCCCAGGTCGTCACCACCCTGGTGGCCAATCAGGGATTGCGGGTGCCCCCCTCGCCTTTCATCAAAACCCAGCAAGTGGAGAAGGGATTCGATGTGGCAGATCATGTCATCGCCCAGCAGGTTCAACCCGGCGATCTGGTGATCACCGGCGACATCCCCCTCGCCTCCTGGGTGATTGATGCCGGTGGCGAGGCGCTCAATTCCCGTGGCGAGATCTACACCCGCGAGACCATCAAGGCGCGGCTCGGCATGCGCAACTTTATGGAAGAGTTGCGTTCAGCCGGCGTGCAGACCGGCGGCCCGGCCCCCTTCAATGCCGCCGACAAACAGCGTTTTGCCAACGCCCTCGACAAGTGGCTGGTCAAAGGCAAGCTGTAAAGAGACCCTAAAGGCGCCCTGCTTGGGCGCTTTTTCGCCGTAACATCCTGATTTTTAAAATAAGAGCTGACCACAACCGTCAGGCTGGTAAGATGCGCCGCCATCTTGTCCACGCCGTAATCATCATGACCGCCCAAGGGCACCTGCTCTTCTCCGTTACCTGCACCCTGATCGCCCATAAACTGCAGCTCACTCCGGCACTGGCCGATGCCAGCCTGTGGCAGACCATCCCTGCCGCGCTGGCCAGCGCCCTGTTACCCGACCTCGACCACCCCAAATCGGTGCTGGGGCAGCGCCTGCCGTGGATCTCGAAACCTCTGTCGCGGCTGTTCGGCCATCGCGGCTTCACCCACAGTCTGCTGGCGGTCGCCGCCGCTATCTGGGGGCTGAACCAGAGCCTGCCGCCGGACACCCTGCCCATGGGGGTCAAGGATGCCCTGATCGTCGGCTACCTCAGCCATCTGCTGGGGGACTGGCTCACCCCGGCGGGCATTCCGCTCTTATGGCCCATCAAACGCCGTTACCGCCTGCCGGGCTGGCCGCTGCGCAGCGGCGGTGCCATCGAAACCGGCTTTTGTACTCTCAGCCTGCTGGTCGCCGGCTGGTGGTGCGGCTGGCGGCTGTGAGTCAGAAACAAAAAAGCCCCTGACGAGGTCAGGGGCTCAAACCGTGGCGGGTGCCGCCAGAGAATCAGATCATGATGCCTGCGATAACAGCAGAGAGCAGGCTGACCAGAGTTGAACCGTAGACCAGCTTCAGGCCGAAGCGGGAAACCATGTTGCCCTTCTCTTCGTTCAGCGCTTTTACCGCACCGGCGATGATGCCGATGGAGCTGAAGTTGGCGAAAGAGACCATAAAGATGGAGAGGATGCCGACGGTGCGCGGAGAGAGCTCGGCAGCCACCTTGCCCAGATCCATCATCGCCACGAACTCGTTGGTCACCAGCTTGGTCGCCATGATGGAGCCCGCTTGCAGCGCTTCACCACTCGGGATACCCAGGATCCAGGCGATCGGGTAGAAGAGGTAGCCCATGACGAACTGGAAGTTCACGCCAAATGCCATCTCGAACAGGTAGTTGATCAGGGCAATCAGGGCGATAAAGCCCACCAGCATGGCACCCACGATAACGGCAACGGTGAAACCGGCCATGATGTACTCGCCCAGCATCTCGAAGAAGTTCTCTTTCTTCGGGGTGTGGTGCTCGTCACCTTCGGCAATGGCCTTGATGTCGGTCACGGAGTTATCCGGCTCGTAGGGGTTGATCAGCGAGAGCACCACGAAGGTACTGAACATGTTGAGCACCAGCGCGGCGACCACGTAGCGCGGCTCGATCAGCTGCATGTAGGCACCGACGATGGACATGGAGACGGTAGACATGGCCGTCGCAGCCAGGGTGTACATCTGCTTCTCGTTCAGGTGCGGCAGGATGTTCTTGAGGGCGATGAAGTTCTCGGACTGGCCGACGATCATCGAGCTGATGGCGTTGAAAGACTCCAGCTTGCCCATGCCGTTGATCTTGGCCAGCACGGTACCGATACCGCGGATCACCAGCGGCAGCAGACGGATGTACTGCAGAATACCGATCAGCACGGAGATGAAGACGATAGGCATCAGCACCATCAGGAAGAAGGAGAAGGCCCCTTCGTTGACCAGACCACCGAACACAAAATCGGTACCCTGTTTGGCAAACTCCATCAACTTGGTGAAGCCGGCGGCGAAGCCACCCACCACCGCCAGACCCACTTCGGAGTTCAGCATGAACCAGGCCAGCGCCAGTTCGACCACCAGCAGTTGGCCGATATAACGCAGCTTGATTTGTTTCCAGTTGTGGCGGTTAGCCAGCAGAGAGAGAGCGAGGACCATCACCAGTCCGAGCACAAAGTGAACGTATTCCATACCTGTAGCACCTGAGTAAATTGTAATTTTTGACCGGCGCCATCATAGACATTTGCACATTTAAAAATCAGATAGCCATCACAATCCCGCGCAATATTATGGAGGCGGAATAATACAAACGTTTTTAAATTAATTGTGCAATGAACTGATATTAATCGCGCAACATGAAAATATAAATTCTTTTAAAAACATCATATTGAGTAAGATTGGCGCCGTTTTTATGTTCTTTGAAAATATTTCATCAGCATTTTCGCAACATTCCCTGTGGCGCAGTAACTGCTCGCAGAATATTTTCCAATCATTATATTAAAATACCGAAAATAGAAAACGTTTATCCATGATAAATAATTAGATGAGTGTTTGAAAAATAGTCCTTATCGCATTGTCGATGCTCGTCCGCGATCGGTTTGGCAACAAATGAACCTTTCATGGCCCCTCGTGGCCAGCCGTTCAAAAATCCGCCACATCCGGTGCCACATTCTGGTATGATGCGCGGCCTTAGCGCTCGCGCATCCCCGTTTTCTCCGAAATAGAGTCCTTTTGTGAACAACAGCGAATTTAGCAGCCTCAATCTCTCCCCCGCCCTGCAAGAGAACCTCACCAGCCTGGGTTACCTGCAGATGACCCCGATCCAGGCCCAGAGTCTGCCCCTGGTGCTCGATGGCAAAGACCTGATCGCCAAGGCAAAAACCGGCAGCGGCAAGACCGCCGCCTTCGGCCTCGGCCTGCTGGCCAAGCTCAACGTCAACCGCCTCGAAGTGCAGGCGCTGGTGCTCTGCCCGACCCGCGAACTGGCGGATCAGGTGGCTCAGGAGATCCGTCGTCTGGCGCGCGCCCTGCCCAACGTCAAGCTGGTCACCCTGTGCGGCGGCACCCCGACCGCACCGCAGTCCGCCACCCTGAGCTTTGGTGCCCACATCGCCGTCGGCACCCCGGGTCGTATTCTCAAGCATCTGGAGCAAGGCACGCTGGAGCTCTCCGGCCTCAAGACGCTGGTGCTGGATGAAGCGGATCGCATGCTGGACATGGGCTTTGGCGAAGATATCAACCGGGTCATCAGCTATGCCCCCCAGCAGCGCCAGACCCTGCTCTTCTCCGCGACCTATCCGGAAGGGATCGCCCAGATGAGCCGCGGCGTGCAGCGCAATCCGGTCGAGGTGAGCGTGGAGTCCCTGCACGAGGGGAGCGCCATCGAACAGAAGCTTTACGAAGTGCCTGCCGGCCAGCGCCTCGACGCCCTCACCTGGCTGCTGAGTCACTACCAGCCAAGCTCCTGCGTGGTGTTCTGCAACACCAAGCGCGCCTGTAACGACGTGGCCGACCATCTGGCTGCCAAGGGCTTCTCGGCGCTGGCGCTGAACGGCGATCTGGAACAGCGCGAGCGGGATCAGGTGCTGGTGCGCTTTGCCAACGGCAGCGCCACCATTCTGGTGGCCACCGACGTGGCGGCCCGCGGTCTCGACATCAAGGAGCTGGGCGCCGTCATCAACTACGAGCTGACCTATGATCCGGAAGTGCACGTGCACCGCATCGGTCGTACCGGTCGTGCCGGCCAGCAGGGTCTGGCCCTGAGCCTCTATCAGCCAAACGAGGCCCAGCGCGTCAACTTTATCGAAGAGTACCAGCAGGCCCCGATGCCGCTGGGTGATCTCGACTGCATCGGCCGCGATATCAAGCCGATCGCCCCGCAGATGGTGACCCTCTCCATCGATGCAGGCCGCAAGACCAAGGTGCGGGCCGGTGACATTCTGGGCGCCCTGACCGGTGAAGGCGGCATTGCCGGCGCCGACGTGGGCAAGATCCAGATCTCCGAGCAGTACTCCTACGTCGCCGTGAAGCGCAGCGTGGCGAGCGCCGCCCTCAAGCGGTTGCAGGAAGGCAAGATCAAGGGTCGCAGCTACCGCGCCCGCAAACTGGGCTAAGGTTTTTTGCAAGCCGTTAGCCAGACCACAGGCGCCTGACAGGCGCCTGTTTCATATCTCCGATGCCGCCATGCGGCAAGACAGGCACCATGACCCAAGCAATCCAAACCGATGTGAGCTGCCAGAACTGCGAAGCCTGCTGCTGCCGCCTCGAAGTGATGCTCTTTACCGATACCGGCGTGCCGGACCGTTATGTACTGGAACGGGAAGGCGAGATACCGGTCATGCGCCGGCTGGACGATGGCTGGTGCGCCGCCCTCGACCGCAACACCATGATGTGCCGTATCTACGAGGTACGGCCGCTGATCTGCCGCGAATTCGAAATGGGTGAGCCCGACTGCGTTGACGAACGGGACAAGTGGTTTATCAAGCTTGATTGACCAGGATCCTCAAATGCACTCACCACGATGATGTGCCCCATCCATGTACGAGGTGCGACCACTGATCTGTCGTGCATTCGAAATGGGTGAACCCGACTGTGTTGACGAGCGGGACAAGTGGTTTATCAAGCTGGAGTGAAACCCGTCCAAACGGTGAGCGAGGTGGTCAAGCGTTCGCAGGTTCACAGGGAGCGGTGTTGAGCTGCTCCCCCAGCCACTGGATGGCCGCTGCCTCCTGCTCGAAGTAACGTACCGCCCGAAAGGGCAATCCCGTGAAGATATTATCCGCCAGATAGCGCTTGAAGCCCCCCACGAAGACCACCGCCAGAAACTGACAGCCACTCTCGGCACACCAGCCAAACTGGCGACGAAAACGGGCCAGCACCTCGGGCCCGGCCGCTTCAAACTCGGTCGCGACCTCGACAATCCCCCAGGGGCCATCCATCAATCCGGCCAGTTCGTGACGAAAGCGCGCCTCATAGGCCATGGCACCTGCCAGATTGAAGGGGCCACTCGGGCGGCAGATCAGCATCTGGCCCCTGCGCTCCATGTCAAATTGCCCATGTGGCTGCATGACTGCTCCCATTCCGTTACCACCACCATCGCCTGCAAATTGTTACCACAAGGTAATAATTTATAAGGAAAAGTCCAGCAGCAAACAGGCTTTCCCCAAAGCGTAGTCATCCTATCCAGCAAACCGTCGGCACCTCATGTTACCGACATCCCGCACTGAATCGATCTCAAGATGTGCGATTGCAGTTAACGAAACGTTACTGCTATTATCCGCGCCGCCACAAACATTCCACCTGCCGAAAGGTTTGCCCCCCCCCAACAAGGATGTGCAATGAAAAACAGGGACTCGAGTCATTACCAACGGATCTGGCGCTGGC
>NZ_JBFODV010000013.1:0-4672 GCF_040908495.1 Aeromonas sp. R1-1
GTCTGCTCACGGTCGCCGCCTACGCCTGGGACAAGCGGCAGGCGGTGCGGGGCGAGTGGCGCATTCCCGAATCCCGCCTGCATCTGCTGGAGCTGTGCGGCGGCTGGCCGGGGGCGCTGGTTGCCCGCCAGTGGCTGCGCCACAAGACCCAGAAGCGCAGCTACCGGCTGGTCTTCTGGTTTATCGTGCTGCTGCACCTCACCTTGTGGGCGCTCTGGGTCGGTCGACCGCTCTGGCAGCAATAGCCAACTGCATCACAAAGGCGAAAAGGGCCCCATTGCGGCCAATTGGCGGCTGTGAGAAAACAGAACGGATACCATCAGCGTTTTCGCCGTTTATAGACGACAAGGAGTCGTGACATGACCATGTGGACAGGCATAGTCCTGATCGTATTTATCAGCGTATTGTTCGGATATCTCGGCAAACGGGCCCGCTATCAGATGGGGGATGCCCGCATCACCGACCGCCTCGGCAAGCAGGATATGATCATCAGAGAGTTGCAGGAGCGGATCGCCAATCTGGAGGCGATCGTCATAGAGGAAGAGAAACGGCGTCCGTTCCGGGAGCTGTGATGTTTCACCGCCAGGTTTCAGATACAGAGAGGGCTGCATGATGCAGCCCTCTCTTGTTTGAACTGATTCAGATTGCCAGCGGCAGCAACTCGGCATAGTCGCGGATCGCCGGAAAAGCGGTAATGCTCAGCTCCGGCTTGCAGCTGTCCGGATTCTGGATCGCCAGCTGATAGCCGATGCCATAGTCGGCGGCGGCCCGCAGGATCCGCTCGCTGTCATCCACAAACAGGGTACGGGCCGGATCGAACGCCAGCCGCTCGGCCAGTGCCTGCCAGCAGTATTGGCTCTCCTTCGACCAGCCCAGCTCGTGGGTACTCACCATCAAATCCAGATGATCGCTTAGTCCCAACTGCGCATCCTTCACCGACAGGCTGGCAGGGTGGGCATTGGTAAAGAGCACCAACTGCTTGCCCGCGGCGCGCAGCTCGGCCAGAAAGGGGATGGCGTGAGGACGCCACTGGATCTTCGCCAGCAGCTCCTGCTTGAGGGCACGAATATCGAGCCCCAGGGTCTCGCTCCAGTAATCCACGCAGTACCAGTTGAGGGTGCCGTTGACGGCGTGATAGTGGACATCGATCTGCGCTTTGGCTTCATCCAGCGGCAGACCAAGCCGCTCGGCGTAACGCTCCGGCACCAGCTGCTGCCAGAGGTGGTTGTCAAAATGCAGATCGATCAGGGTGCCATCCATATCTAGCAAGACGGTGTCTATCTGGTGCCAGGGCAAGGTGGTAGCGCGGGAGTGTGGCATCGGGTCTCTTGATCTCGGTGTCGCGAAAGAAATGGAGCGGCAGTATAGCGGATTTTTCCTCCCCCTTTGCCATCCCTGGCCCGTGGTGTTCGGTGTGAGAGTCGTTTACTCTTGAAGCACGATTTTTTAACGAGCTGCCAGCGTCCGATGAGCGACCCCCACAAGAGCAAACCCGAGCACATCTCTGCCGACCAACTGGATCATCCCAAGAGCAAACCGGAGATCCTCAAGGCCGATATCGTGGCCGAGAGTAGGCTGTTCAGAGTGGAGTCCCTCCACCTCAAATTCTCCAACGGCGAAGAGCGGGTCTACGAGCGGATGCGCGGCGGCAATCGTGGCGCCGTCATGGTGGTGCCGCTGTTCGATGAGCAGACCCTGCTGCTGGTGCGCGAATATGCCGCTGGCACCCACTCCTACGAGCTGGGCTTTCCCAAGGGGCTGATCGACCCGGGCGAAGATGCCTTCGAGGCGGGCAACCGGGAGCTGATGGAAGAGGCGGGCTTTGGCGCCAACAGCCTGACCTTGCTCAAGCAGGTGTCGCTGGCCCCCGGCTACTTCTCCAGCCGGATGGACATTTTGCTGGCCCGGGATCTCTTCCCCGAGCAGCGGATCGGCGACGAGCCTGAGCCCCTCGAGGTGATCCCCTGGCCGCTAAACCGGATCGACGAATTGCTGACACGGCCCGACTTCACCGAGTCGCGCAGCATCAGTGCCCTGCTCTTGGCCCAGAAGTGGCTGGCGGAGCAGGCAGAGTAGCCCGCAGACGGGCAGTTAACAGACAGAGGATAACGAGATGCAGGAGTTGTTGGCCTGGGTGCCGGGGGTCAAGGAGATTGCCCGCGAAGCCGGAAGGATCCTTCACGACATCTATCACGGCGGTCAGTTCGAGCGTCAGCTGAAGGAGGATGCGACCCCGGTCACCAGTGCCGATCTTGCTGCCGATGCCTACCTCAAACAGGCGCTCTCGGCGCTCACTCCCCACGTTCCCGTGCTGACCGAAGAGGCAGCCGACATCCCCTTCAGCCAGCGATCCAACTGGCGGCAGTACTGGCTGGTGGATCCCCTTGATGGCACTGGCGAATTTATCGCGGGCAGCGGCGACTTCGCCACCCTGATCGCCCTGGTGCGGGATAATGTGCCGGTGCTCGGGGTCATCTATGCTCCCGAGTCCAACGTGCTCTACTGGGCGGTGCGCGGCTACGGCGCCTTCAAGGAGGTGAATGGCGAGGTGTTGCCCATCAGCGCCATGCACCACGAGCATGACCAGCCCGACTCGCTGGTGGTGGCCATCAGCCGCCGCCAGAAGCTGGAGAACCTCACCCGCCGCCTCAACCCGGCCATCAACTACGAGCTGATCCCGCTTGGTTCCAGCTCCCTCAAATCCTGTCTGGTGGCGGAAGGGGCAGCCGATTGCTACGTAAGGCTCGGCCCCACCGGCGAGTGGGACACCGCCGCCGCCCAGTGCATCGTCGAGGCAGCCGGTGGCCGTATCCTCAGCCTGGCGTTGCAGCCACTCAGTTACAACGAAACCGAGTCGCTGGAGAACCCTGACTTTATCGTGATGGGGGATCCGGATCTCGCCTGGGGCAACATTCTGGCCCACTAGACGAGTAGCAATATCATCACAGCAGACAAGCAGGCGGCCCGATGGCCGCCTGCTTTTTCAGAGTCGTTGTCCGGGGGGATGGCCGGTGTGATCCGCTGGTCAAGGCGCGCTTGCACAGCGTGATACGCTGGCAAAGCGGCAAAATGATAGTGAAACATCACAATCGATCGGCGAGAAATGGTGCGATTTTTCACGTAATTCTGAAAACCCCTGATTAGTCAAAATAAAAAAATGAGAGCAGATCAAATTTTGGTTTTATATTTCATAAAAATCACCAATATCAGTTTTGTTTCATTCTGTGACCCAGATTCGATTCCCAATCTCGCTGGCTAAACCCCGCAATGGCAGTGATATGTTTCAGTCTCGCTTTTTGAGAATTAAATCCCGATAAACCACAATAAACTCAGATTAAAACACTAACAAAAAGTGAATTAGTAATGAGTTTATCTGTAGAGGCTACCAAGGAGCTATCCGGTTCCTGCTCCACCACGTCCAGCACCACCCGCTGGCGTCGTCACGACACCCACTGGGTTATCAGCCTGTTTGGCACCGCCGTTGGCGCCGGCATCCTGTTCCTGCCCATCAATCTGGGTCTGGGCGGCATCTGGCCCCTTGTTATCGTCGCGGTACTGGCAGGCCCCATGACCTTCCTCGCCCACCGCGGGCTGGCGCGCTTCGTGCTCTCTTCTTCACGCCCCCACGCCGACTTCACCGAAGTGGCGGAGGAGCATTTCGGCAAGATGGCCGGTCGTCTCATCTCGGCGCTCTATTTCCTCTCCATCTTCCCGATCCTGCTCATTTACGGGGTCGGTCTGACCAACACGGTGGAGAGCTTTATGGTCAACCAGCTCGGCATGGCAACCCCGGATCGGGTGATGCTCTCCGGCCTGCTGGTATTCGCCATGATCGCCGTGATGCTGGCGGGTGAGAAAGCGATGCTGCGCGCCTTCGCCTTTATGGTTTATCCGCTGGCGGCCATTCTGGCGGCCCTCTCCTGCTACCTGATCCCTCAGTGGCAATGGCCGGAAGTGACGGCGTTTGAAGGGGTCAGCTTTCTCAACACCGTCTGGCTGGCGCTGCCGGTCACCGTGTTCGCCTTCAGCCACGCCGCCGCCATCTCCGGCTTTGCCAACGTGCAGCGCCGTGAATATGGCGAGCAGGCGGAAGCCAAGAGCGGCCTGATCCTGCGCAACACCACAGTAATGCTGGTGGGCTTCGTGCTCTTCTTCGTCTTCTCCTGCGTGCTGAGCCTCTCGCCAGCCCAGCTGGCCGAAGCCAAGGCCCAGAACGTCTCTGTGCTCTCCTATCTCGCCAACATCACCGACAACCCGGTGATCGTGACTCTGGGGCCGCTCATCGCCTTTATCGCCATCAGCTCCTCCTTCCTCGGTCACTTCCTCGGTGCCCGCGAAAGCCTGAAAAGCCTGATCGCCAAGCCCACCGGTCTGCCGCTGGCCAAGGCGGACAAAGTCGGTATCGCCCTGATGTTCTTCTCTATCTGGGGTGCCGCCGTCATCAACCCGGGCATTCTGGGGCTGATGGAAACCCTCTCCGGCCCGGTCATCGCCATGATCCTGTTTATCATGCCGGTGATTGCCATCTACAAGGTGGAGGCGCTGGCCCGCTTCCGTCACGGCTGGACCAACGGCTTTATCCTGCTGACCGGCTCGCTAGCGGTATCGGCGCTGATCTTCAGCCTGTTGAAGTAACGACTCGCAACAGAAAACAAAAAGAGAGGCGACCCCG
>NZ_JBFODV010000130.1:0-3434 GCF_040908495.1 Aeromonas sp. R1-1
ACCTGTGCCGCTGTCGGTCAGCAGATCGATATAGACATCCTCGGCCAGCAGCAGGAAGGGGTTCCAGCCAGCGGCCTCGAGGGCGGCGCGGCGCTCGGTGCCAGTGGTCTGTTTGATGGGCTCGACCATCTTGATACGAAACGGCTCGGGTATACGACGCATAAAAGACTCCTCACCGGCGCAAGGCCAGTGTGTTTGAAATCGGAATTGGCAAAGAGGCCGGGACGATCAGGGTCGTCCGGCTGACAAATTCAAACGGCGGGTGCCGCCAATTAGCGGTGAGGAAAGTCGAAGGTAAGAATGGGATCCCGGGTATACCAGTGGGCGAGCAGGCAAGCTGCCCGGGGCGTAGCTGTCATGATTGGCATCACTCCCCTCCATATCGGTTGTAGACAGTCGGTGGCCAACAAGATCCATTGATGGATGCTGCCAACGGGCAACCTCGCCACGTTAACGGCTGGTTAATTGGCAAACAAGGGGCGCACCGACGGGCTGTGCGCCCGCTCACAAAGTGCGCATCTGAGCGGCAAACTGGCAGTGAGGTTGATCCGTCCACGCCCCCGGTTCGTTATTCTCCCTACCCACACGCCACATCCCCCATCAGCCAAGGCCGTAAGCCATCATGCATCGCAAACCCTATCTGCCCAAGAAGATCTGCCCCGTCTGCCTGCGCCCCTTCAGCTGGCGCCGCAAGTGGGCACGCAGTTGGGAGGAGGTTCGCTACTGCAGCGAGCGTTGTCGCCACGCTCGTCACAGCAGCCAGCAACCTGAGGGGGAGCGAGTCTGATGGAGCTGCGTCTTGTTCTTGGCGATCAGCTGAACGCCGGTCACAGCTGGTTTCGCACCCCGGATCCGGCTATCTGCTATCTGATGGCAGAGCTACGTCAGGAGACCGACTACTGCCACCACCATCGTCAGAAGGTGTTGGCCTTCTTTGCCGCCATGCGCGCCTTCGCGGCGGCACTCAGGAAAGCAGGCCACCGCGTCTGTTACCTGACTCTCGATGAAAGCGCCCACTGGCCCGACTTGCCCAGCCTGCTGGCAGCCCAAATCGCGGCGCATCAGGCCGATAGCTTTGCCTGGCAGAGCCCGGACGAGTGGCGCCTCGCCAGCCAGTTGAAAAGCTGGGCGGCGGGCCTTGCCATCCCTGCTACCGAGGTGGAGAGCGAACATTTTCTCACCCCCCGCGATGGCTGGCAGCGGTATCCTCACAGCCGGATGGAGTTCTTCTACCGCGCCCTGCGAAAGCAATATCAAGTGCTGCTCGATGAGCGCGGCCAACCCCTTGGCGGGCGCTGGAACTTCGATGACGAGAACCGAGCCAAACTGCCGGCGAGCCAGCCGATCCCGGCCCCCCTCACCTTTGCCAATGAGGTGAGCGAGATTGATGCCATGCTGACCCGTCACGGGGTCAGTACCATCGGCGAGGCAGATGCCAACAGCCTGCCGTGGCCCATCACAAGGCGCCAGAGTCGCGAGCTGCTGGCCCATTTTCTGGCGCACTGCCTGCCGCACTTTGGCCGCTATCAGGATGCCCTGAGCGAGCGCGGCTGGAGTCTGTTTCACAGCCGTCTGTCGTTTTCCCTCAACAGCAAAATGCTTCATCCGCTTGAGGTGATCCGCGCAGCCGAATCCCACTGGCAGGCCAATCAGGCCACTATCACGTTGGCGCAGGTGGAGGGTTTTATCCGCCAGATCCTCGGCTGGCGCGAGTTTGTTCGCGCCCTCTACTGGGAGAAGATGCCCGACTACAAGCAGACCAATTTTCTCGGGGCTAACCGGCCGCTGCCCGGTTTCTTCTGGAGTGGCGAAACCAGGATGGCCTGCGTGCGCCACGCCATCAACCAATCCCTTGAGCACGGTTACGCCCACCATATCCAGCGGCTAATGGTGACCGGTAACTTTGCCCTGCTGGCGGGGATCGATCCTGACGAGGTGGATCAGTGGTATCTCGGTATCTATGTGGATGCCATCGAGTGGGTGGAGCTGCCCAACACCCGCGGCATGAGCCAGTTTGCCGATGGCGGCCTGATGGGCAGCAAGCCCTACGCCAGTAGCGGCGCCTATCTCGAGCGGATGGGCCACTACTGCAAGGGGTGCCACTATCAGGTCAAAGCCCGCCACGGCGACGGAAGTTGCCCCTTCAACAGCCTCTACTGGCACTTTCTCTGGCGCAATCGGGACAAACTGGGCGGCAATCCCCGCCTCGCCCTGCCCTATGCCAACTGGGATGGCCAAGCCGCAGCGCAGCAGCAGGCCATTCTGGCCACCGCGGAGCAGTACCTGATCAAGCTGGAGCAGTTGTAAGCGGTCCATACCCCCTGACACATACCCCTGACAACAGCGCAGCAATTTACGCTGGCAATCAGGCGCGTCATCGCACCAAACACCAGCCTGTGACCGGCAAGCAGACGGATATCCCAATCCTGCGCAGAGCGGTTGAATATCCTGTGGCGGCTGATTATGGTGGTGGCCACATCAGGAGATCAGTCAAGGAAAGACGATATGGAGATAGTGGTTCTCGGTGGCGGCGTAATTGGGGTAACCAGCGCCTGGTATCTGGCCAAAGCGGGTCACAAAGTAACCCTGCTGGAGCGACAAGGTGGCGTCGCCCTTGAAACCAGCCATGCCAACGCCGGGCAGATATCCCCGGGCTATGCAGCCCCCTGGGCAGCTCCCGGCATCCCGCTCAAGGCGGCCAAATGGATGCTGCAAAAGCATGCCCCCTTCACCGTGCGCCCCACTGCTGATCCCTTCCAGCTGCGCTGGATGCTGAAGATGCTCGCCAACTGCACCCCGACCGCCTATGCCACCAACAAGGGGCGCATGGTGCGTCTGGCCGAATACAGCCGCGACTGCATGAAGGCACTGCGCGACGAGCTGAGCATCGATTACGAAGGGCGCCAGCTCGGCACCCTGCAGCTGTTTCGCAGCCAATCCCAGCTCGATGCCAGTCAGCGCGATATCGAGGTGCTGGAGGAGTATGGCGTCCCCTACCAGTCGCTGGATGCCAGCGGCTGCGAAGCGGCAGAGCCTGCGCTGGCGCGGGTGCGGGGCAAAATCGTCGGCGGCCTGCGCCTGCCCGGCGACGAGACCGGCGACTGCTTCCGCTTCACCAAGGCCCTTGCCCTTGAAGCCGAGAAGCTCGGGGTCAAGTTCGTCTTCAACTGCGACATCGACGAGATTGAGCAGGGCCGTGGTCGTGATAGTGGCCGCGCCGTGGCGGTGCGAGCGGGCGAGCAGCGCTATCGCGCCGATGCCATCGTCTGTGCGCTCGGCAGCTATGCCACCGGTTTTCTGCGGCCGCTGCTGCGCCCGCTCGGGCTGGAGCTGCCGGTCTATCCGGTCAAGGGCTACTCCCTCACCCTGCCGATGATCAACGCCGAGGCCGCGCCGCGCAGTACCGTGCTCGATGAGACCTACAAGGTGGCCAT
>NZ_JBFODV010000131.1:0-34478 GCF_040908495.1 Aeromonas sp. R1-1
CAGCGAGTAATCGCGCTGTGTCCGTTTCACACCTTGTCCCATCGGGTTCTCCATTTATTAGGGGGAAAGGTGTAAACCATATTCAGGACGGGACAATCCTCATCGATTTTAATTAACTCATTGGCTTCGCTTTGAGTTAATCCCTTGTCTTCGCATAGGTGCTGTCTTCGTCTTTTTTCATCAGCATGTATGCCAATTAAATAAAAACCATCACCATAAATTTTTCGTAAAAGCTCGACCTCGCTGGGATGCTTTAATGAATTAACTATATATGCTGTTTTGAGAGTCCCAGTAGTTCTCGAATTAGATATTTCTTTAGCTACGCCAGCAGATAAAATTGCATTGTTTCCACTTTTCTCTCTAAGAGAATCCCCTGCATGCATATAATGTTTTATTCTTTCATATTCATTTTTACCATTGTATTTTGGTAGTATGCTCGAGACACGGATTTCTTTTACTGTATAGCCAAAACCTTGTAGCTTGTCAGTTAATGGCTCTGTTACTCTTTTGTATTCCGTTCCGACGGAACTGACAATCCCAATTATTAACTCACTTTCATTTATCCCTTTTGTTAAATATTGTATCTCTAAAGATAATGGACTGTCCTGTTGAGATGGTGTTTCTTTTTTCTCGCTGTCGGTGAATGTATTAACAGAAGGGGGAGTTGTTTCTTTTAATTGTTGAGGTTCAGTAGGATATAAAAGTTTGGGTACATTTGTTTCTAATTTCGATTTGTCTGGATCCTTACCTTGGAAATTTATAGAGCCAGTACTCTCAAACCAGTTCATGACGCCATTACCTAACCGTAATACTTTCTTGTTAGGCTGGTTATTATCCCAAGCTCCACCTAAGGAAGCTAGTCTGCTTTCCAAGTCATCAAATGTACCAGTGAACTTCAATGTCATGTCGTTTACCTCACAAGCCCCATTTTATGATTTAAAAATAATTAATATGTTAATCAATGTTGTTCATCAGTATATCTGTAGAATGGATTTGTCCGAAGCTTTTCCAGTGAGAGATGTGAGCATTATCTGTTTTATTTCATATCTTTGTGGCTTCCAATAAAGGTCGTAGGTTTGATTAGCAAAGCGTAATCAGACGATCGCGAAAACAGGTTGCCGTAATTCTGCTGGTGCGCCAGCTGATCTCTTCTCTATGTCCATCGCCCCCGGGATTACGGTGCGGACGATTACGCTTCGCTAATCGACCCTACTTCTCTCTGTTTTCTTTAACGTTCTGCTGCTTGTCGATGGTTTGCCCCTCCTCATCCCCGACCTTTCTCCCCTTATCTATGGCAAAGAGTGGGAGAAGGGAGCAGAGATCGCAGCCATTGATAGTGACCGTGGAATGGCGTGATAGCTAAGGGTGACAGCTACGGCTACAGGTTGGCAGGTGCTGATCCCCTCTCCCTTTGGGAGAGGGTTAGGGTGAGGGGACGCTGACGATAGAGGCAAACCCCACAGCGAGCACCAGCTTGCCAACCTTAAAAAGAGCCATCCACCCTGCCAAAAAAGAGGGCCCCGCCATCCATGATGGCGGGGCCCTTTGCATGAGCAGCCGCGTTGCTGATTTAACCGTTCGCACTGGCAGGGGCCTGGCCCGAACCCGATTAGACAGGAATAGCTGTCGCTGCCGGTGGCGGGGTGATTTTGGAGGCGATCAGCTGGCGCAGGCGGGGCACCAGCAACAGCAGGACGATCCCGCCCGCCATCGAGCCCCAGCCCAGCATGTTGAACACCGAGCTGTAACCCGGATTGGTGGCCACCGGAGAGCTGCCGATATTCTGCGGCATGGCGCTGGAGACATAGCCCGCCAGCACGGAGGCAACGCCGGTCACCATCATCCAGCAGCCCATCATCAAGCCTTGCAGGCTGGCGGGGGCCAGCTTGCCAATCATGGCGTAACCGATTGGGGAGATGAGCAGCTCGCCGAAACTCTGCAGCACATAGCTGATGGCGATCCACTTGAAGGCGACCAGCCCGTCGGCCCCCGCCAGATGGATGCCGAGCGGCAGCACCAGCATGCCGAGCCCCATGCAGAACAGGGAGGCGGCAAACTGGGAGGGGATGTCGATATTCCAGCCCTGTTCGCGCAGTCGCTTGAACAGCAGCGCCATCAGCGGGCCACCGATGACGATGACGAGGGTGTTGATGTTCTGGATCCACTGGGGGGCGACCCGCAGCCCGAACACGTTGAGGTTGATGTTGTGTTCGGAGAAGAGCATCAGCCCCATGGGCGCCAGCTGGTAGAGCGACCAGAAGATGAGGGAGCCAAGGGCGAGGATCAGGTAGGCCACCATGCGGCTGCGCTCGGCGGCGTCCGGATGGCGGGCGGTCATCACGCAGAGCAGCACCAGCACCACGGCACCCAGGATCAGCACGAAGCTGCCGCTGAAGCTGGCGTGGGTCAGCAGCAGGCGCAGCGCCGGCACCAGCATGGCCAGAATGGCGATCCCGGCCAGCATGCGGCGGCAGAAGCCGCTCCCTTTGACATGGCGCAGCGGGGTGCTGATATCCGCCAGAATCGGCCAGCAGGCGAAGGTGGCGATGATGGCGATGATGTTGCCCAGCGTCGCAAACAGGAACAGGGTGCGGTAATCCTCGGTGAGCTGGAAGTAGCCCGCCACCGTGAAGCCGATAAAGAAGCCCAGATTCATCCCGGCGTAGTTCCACAGGAAGGCGCTCTCGCGGCGGTGATCATCCGGGGCGAAGCGCTGGGTCAGCATCATGTTGAGGCAGGTGACGTTGAGGCCGCTGCCGGTGAGGAACATGGCGAGCCCCCAGTAGAGCCCGGTGATCCCCATCTCGGCGATGAAGTAGCAGCCGATCACCTGCAGCACCATCCCCATCACGAACAGGTTGCGGTTGCTGAGGTAGCGCCCGCCGAGATAACCGCCAAACAGGTGCAGGCCATAGTTGAAGGCCCCGAAGACCCCCATCATGGCGTTGGCCTGGGATTCGCTAAAGCCGAGCCGCTTGGTGGCGTAGAGCACCAGCGTGGAGTAGAGCACGGCAAACCCCAGGGTCGAGAAGGTCTGGATAAAGAACAGCGCCCCGGAGCCGGGGGGAATGGTGGGGTGTTGATTCGAAGCGCTCACGGTCTGTCTCCTGTGAGAGAAGAAAGTCATAACTCGTCCTGAGAGCGTACCGGTCTGCTGCCGGCTAGCCTTGTGCGCTTCCATGCTGGTCTGAAGGCCGGTCTGTCATTTAGCGGCCAAGCGGTACAAATAGCCATACCTGAAATTTAATCCGGCGCGATTAATTGCTTTTTATTGATCTATTCCGCCTTTTTATGCGCAATTGAGCCGTGGTTGTAGCTCGATTTACCACGTGATTGCGACACGGTTGATGTGATCCAGTCGGCTATTTGGTGCCGATTATGGCGCTGTAGCGGGATCTTCGTCCCGCTTTTTTGTCCCGAAACGCAGCTGGCGCCAAGTTGTTGTATTGCAGGTTGTTTATTCATCCTTGGGCATTGAGTGAATAAATATCGGGAGGAGAAGGGGTTGCCTCAGGGTGACTTGCGTGTGTTCCCTCTCTGCTGTCGAGAGAGTGAGGGGAGGATAGAACAACGCCCGGCGGGCCGGGCGTTGTGGTGCGACTGATGGGCGGTGAAAGCGGCCTTAGAAGTCGTGGTAGAGCGGCCAGCCAAGCAGCGGATGCTTGAGACCGGCGCGCATCTCGATGTTGTCGAGCTTCTCCGGCGAGGCGTTCTCTTTTTGCAGCAGCTGGTACTGGCGCACAAAGCCGAGGGTGTGGAGCAGATTGGGCACAAAGCCCGGGCTCAGCTCCTGCCGCAGGGCGGCGGCCATGTCGGCGGGCAGCGCGCTCAGCATCAGGGCGAGCTGGGCGGCGAGGTAGTCGGTGTCATACCAGCCCTCGTCGAGCTCAATCTCCCGCGCCAGTTTGCGCTTGAGATCCTGCTTCACCTTGAGCGGGGCGGCGCCACTGCCCTTGCCGCAGAGGATGCGGTAGAGCAGCGCTTCGGCCAGCTTGTCCTCCATGGTGGGGTGGTCGCTCTCGCAGGCGAAGAAGTGCTGGTCGATGAGTGCCATCAGGCGGCTCTTGTTGTGCTCGGTCAGCGCCTTCTCGTACTCCTGCCACCCTTGCCACTCCTCCACATCGGGCGGGCTCGAGATCTTGTCCAAGAGCCGCGCATCCACGTCACCGTAGAGGCTGTTGCCAACCTGCTTGGGGCTGACGGTAATGAGCATTGACCAGCCCTTCTGGAACGGCTTGATGGGGCCTTCCGGCGCCTGCAGCAGCGCCAGCGCCTTGGCCGGATCCCGCGCCGAGAGCTCCTGCAGGCCGAGGCTCACCACGCCGATGACGTCGTGGGCGGCCTGCTCCAGCAGGTGCATCTTGTACTTGTTGTAGTACTTGTCGGCGAATTTGAGGCTCATCAGCACCGCCTTGCCCTTGATGGCGGCCAGCTGCTGCTGACTCAAGAGTTCGTTGTCGCGGCCAAAGCGCAGCACCTGGGTCAGAAAGGGGCCCTGGTTGGCATCGCGAATGACTAACTGCATGAATGGGCTCCTTAATCCAGAAAGCTGAACATGTCGTCGACGTCGCCGTACTCGTCTTCCTCGACCTTGTTCTTCTCTTTGGCCTGCATCACCAGTTCGGCGGCAAACTTGTTGATGATGCCGTCCCAAGTGGAGTGCTCGTTGCGCAGCAGCGCCTTGATGGCTTTCTCCACCTCGGGGGCCAGCTCGCGAATAAGCATCAAGAGGCTGCGCGGGTCATCCAGCGCGTAGTCGTGGACATCCTCGCTCTGCTGGCGCTCGCTGTAGCGCAGGGACTCTTCGAGATCTTCCTCTTCGGCGTGCAGCACGTCGCGATAGCCTTCGTCCTCTTCATAGCGATCGCCGCGATAGAACTCGATAAAGGGGATGGCGAGGTAGAAGAGACCGGCCGGATCTTCGGCCACGCACTCGAGGATCTCGCGCTGCTTGGCTTCGCTATCCTGGGTGCGGATCAGGTAGTTGAGGAAGTCGAAGGTGTGCTGTTGCAGCTCGTCGGCGTTGTTCTTGATCGCCTCTTCCCAGTAGAGCGGCTGCTGGCAGACGATGTCGCGGATCCGCTCCGGGGTCATCAGCTCGGAGATGATGGAGGGGAAGGAGATATCGTGCTGGCCGTTAATCTGGGTCAGGGTAACGATATCAATGTTTTCAATCACTTCTGCCAGCTGGTCGTCAGACATGGTCTTGGCGATCAGCTCGAACTTCTCGCTGGCCTGCTTCGGCTCGATAACGGCCAGCTCTTTGATCTCGATGGCGGTAATTTCTATCAGACTGTTGCTCATGCCTTGCCCCAATTAGAAACGGACTTCGTCGTACATATCCTGATCGCCGTCGTCATCACCATAGCGGTCACTGCCGCCATGGTAGTCGGCGTCGGCATCTTCCCCGTCTTCATCTTCTTCGTCGCGCAGCTCATAGTCGTCATCGCCGCGGTGGCTGCCGCGCGGCAGCTGGTTGTCGAGCAGGAACAGCACGGCGCAGGCTTCCATCAGCTGATCTTCGCTCTGGGCCCGCACCGCTTTGACCAGCGGCAGGGCGGCGTTGTTGAAGCCGACGCTCACCTTGAACTCGTCCCAGCCCGGCTGCTCGCCGCTGGTGAGCCACTTGTTCCACAGCGACTTGGCCTTGGCCGGGAACTGCACCCGGCCATAGAGAGCCAGCGGCAGATACTCGGGCATAAACTCCAGCATGCTCATATCGGCCAGCAGCAGGCTCTTCATCTGGTCGGTGAACTGTTCCAGCCCCTTGGGGTCGTCCTGATCCCGGTAGGATTCGATGTTTTCGCTGGCATCGCTTTGCAGCGACTTGAGCCGCGCCTGGTCCCATCTCTTTTGCATAGTTGCTCTTTCTGCCTGCTGTTTCAGGGGTAGAACTGATCCCACATCTCCTGCATGGCGGAGGTGGGGTCGGTCACGATGACGTTGTTGAAATCCTTGATAAAGGCGGCTCGCTGTTTCGGATCGGACAGCACTTCATAAGCCTGCTTTACCTGGTGCAGCTTGATGGCTGCCTGCTCTTTCTCTTCTTCACTGGCCCCGTGCAGCTTGTCGGGGTGGTACTGGTTTGACAGCCGACGATAGGCTTTCTTGATGTCGTTTTCGCTGGCGTTGGACTTGACGCCCAGCACCCGAAAGTAGTTGTTCATGGCAGATCCTGCATCACTGGCATCATAGGATTCACGCTGCGAGTGCCTGATGGTGGGGATTGGCAAACCAGGCACGGCAAAAACCCGTCATTTTAACGGAAACAGCCCGCCAACGCGATGAGTTGGGCGATCAATTAACGGGCGAGATGAAGAGGTGTCAGTTGAGCGTCTATTGTTGCCAGTCGATCTGGTCAGTGCAAGGGCAGCGGGGCAAAAGCGATGAAAAAACAGGCAGGAAAGGGGCGGGCGGCAGGCCGGGGTAAGGCTGCCGCCACAGGGGTTACTCCTCCCAGAAGGAGGCGGAGGTGTGGTAGATCATCTTCTTGCTCATCCCACCATCGACCACCAGATTGGCGCCGTTGATAAAGTCGTTGCGAGGATCCGCCAGAAAGAGGCAGGCGCGGGTGATGTCGTCGGGGCGCCCGACCCGGCCGCTCGGGTGCTGGCGGTGATCCGCCTCGGTCAGGGTGTGGTAATCCTCCGCCTGGATCCAACCTGGGCTGATGGCATTGACCGTGATGGGATGGTCGGCCAGCGAGTTGGCGAGGGACTGGGTGAGAGCGACCAGCGCCCCCTTGGAGGCGCCGTAGGCATCCCAACCCGGTTCGTTCTGCTGCCAGCGGGTGGAGGCGATATTGATGATGCAGCCATAGGGCAACCCGCGGTTGGCCTGCACGAAGGCGCGGGCGCAGAGCATGGCGCCGCGCACATTGACCGTCATCACCTGATCAAACTGGGCTGCGCTCAGCTCCTCGAAGCGGGTGTGGAACTTGCTGATGGCGCCGTTGTTGATCAGCAGATGGATGCCGCCATGCTGCGCGCGCACCTCGGCAAAGAGGCGCGTGATAGCCTGCTCGTCCCGCAAATCGAGCGGATGAAAGTGGATCTCGGGATGGTCGAAAGCGTGAGGAGCCAGATCGGTGGCGATCACCCGATAGCCCGCCTCGGCCAGCCCGATGCAGAGCTGGCGACCAATCCCGCCAGCGGCGCCGGTGACCAGTGCAATTTGGGGTTGGTTGGTCAGCTCGTTCATTGTGCCGCTCCATTGCGCGCCCGCAGCACCTTGATCAGGGCCGACACCTCCTGCTGACCAAACCCTTGTGCCACCCCTTCCTCAAACAGGTCGGCGGCAAAGCGCGGGAAGCGGCTGTCGATCCCGGCATCGGTGGCGTGACCGGCGAGGCGGCTGATGGCGGCGCTCCAGGTTTTCAGGCTGGCGTAGGGGTGATCGAAATCGCCGCTCGCCAGCGTCTTGCCAAGGTGGGCCACATCGCCCCCCAAAATCGGGGAAAGTTCGCTGAACTGGGCGCACACTTTGGCCACCGGCAGCCCTTCTGCCTCGCAGATCAGCGCGCCGTGCAGGGCACCGAGCAGGCCACCGGCAAAGTAGGCGGCGACGGCGCAATCTTGCGCCGCGGCGGCGCCCACCGCCTCGGCCACATGGTCGAGGGTGGGGGCGAGCAGGCGCAGCACCGGCTCGGCGTCGCTAAAGGCGGTGTTGGCACCGGAGCAGATGATGCTGGCATCGCTGGTGCCAATCTGATCCGGGAAGCAGAGAATGGCGCCATCGAGATAACGGGCGCCGCGGGCGTGGCTCCAGCTCTCCAGCACTCGGGCCCCCTGAGGGCTGCCAGTGGAGAGCTGCACCAGCAGCTTGCCTGCCACCGCATCACTCGCCTCATCCAGCAGCTGCTGGCTGACGGCGTAGTTATCGACGCAGACAAGGGTGATATCGCTTGCGGCGATGGCCGCGCCAACCGAGGGGGCGAGTGTTGCTCCCAGCGCTTGCAGCGGGGCCGCCTTGGCGGCGCTGCGATTCCAGACGGTGACCGGATGGCCCGCCTTGAGCAAGGTGGTGGCGAGGGCGGAGCCCATGGCCCCGAGGCCGATGACAGAGAGATGGCGCATGATGGCTCCTGACGGTGTTGATAGACGCTGATATAGGGAATTGGGATGCCTTGTGGCAGGTAAGCAACTATATTTGCCCAGTGTCGCCGTGAAAAATGGCTTTTATGACTATCTGGTATAGGTGAAATCTATGGATGTGCGAACCCTGCGTGCGTTTGTGGCTGTCTTCGAGGAGCGCAACATCACGGCGGCAGCCACCCGCCTCTTCATTACCCAACCCACCCTCTCCACCACCATCAAGACGCTGGAGGATGAGCTGGGAGTGACCCTGTTTGTGCGGCAGGCGCGCGGGGTGGAGGGGACCGAAGCGGCGCACCGGCTCTATCCCCGCGCCAAGCGGCTGATCGCCGACACCGACTCCCTCGCCCGCGAGTTTCGTGAAACCTCCCCCTGCCTCGAACTGACGGTGGGGATTGAGGCAGACCTTGGCGATGGCGTGGTGGGGGCGCTGGTCAACGGGGCGCTAGCCCACGAGGAGATCCTGCTGACCCTGGAGGAGGGCTGTTGTGGCGATGTGCGGCTGGGCTGTGAATCCCTGCGCTGCGGCGACGAGCTTTTTATCCCCCTGCTGGAGGAGGAGTTTGTGCTGGTGCTGCCGCCGGATCACCCGCTGGCGGGCAAGGGGGCGCTCACCCCGGCAGCGTTGGCGGACGAGCCCTGGGTTACTTGCCCACGCCACGAATCCCACTTGCGGTTGATCGCCATCCTCGGCAATCAGGCGCCGATATATCCACGGCGGGCGGGGTCGCTGCGACTGGCGGCGACTATGGCGGCCGCCGGGGCGGGGATCGCCTGGCTGCCCCGTTCCCTCTGTCCGCCCGGTTGTACGGTCGCCGAGCTGGCGGCCTCTTCCTTCAAGCGGCGGGTGGGGCTCTGCTACGCCCCGGATGCGTTACGATCGGCGGCGGTGGTCGCCCTGCTGGCGCAGGTGCGCGGGATGCAGCTCCCCGCCTGATGTCGCAATAAAAAGGGCCATCCGGTGGGATGGCCCTGTTGCAGGCAACGATGCCGCGTGGCTAAAGCGACGCCCACCAGAGCCGCAGCTGCAAGCCCCACTTCGAGCTCCAGCCGGTGGTGCTGCTCACAAGCGTCCCATCCCTGATGATGAGGAAAGTCGGGGTGACCCCTACCTGCCACTGGGCAGCCAGATCTCCCGACTCGTCGTTGTGGGTCGGGAAGGTGAGCCCCTTCTTGCTCATCCCCTTGCCAAGCTGCTCTGCATTGCCGGAGCGCAGCGCGACCGTCAGCACGTTTTCCCCCTCCTGCCAGAGCTGCTGCACGGCCGGGGTGGTGAAACGGCACACCCCGCACCAGCTGGCCCAGTAGTAGACCAGCAGCGGCTTGCCCTGACTTAAGGTAGCGAGATCCGTGCTGCTGCCATCCTGCAGGGTGACGGGGGCGCTCATCGCCCCCTCTGGCAGGGTCGGGCTGCGCCACAGATCCAGCAGGGTCGAGATGACCAGCGCCATCAGCAGCAGCCAGAGCGCCTCCTTGCCCCAGCGGCACCAGCGGGGTTGAGGGTTGGTAGTCATCCCTTACCCCTGCTTGGCCAGTTCGGCCTTCACCAGTTGCTCCAGCTCCTCATAAGGTATGGCGCCCGGCACCAGCTGGTTGCCAATCAGGGTCGCCGGAGTGCCCTGTACCCCGAGGATGGTGCCGATGCGCAGGCTGTTGCGCAGCTCTTCGGTCGCCTTGGCGGCCGGTTTGAGCGCGGTGTTGCCGGTGGCGGCCAGCGCCTTGTTGATATCCGCCTCGGTCAGCATCCCCTGCTTGCTCATCAGCTTGTCGTGCAGGGTGAGGAAGCGGGCGGGATCTTGCTGCCACAGGGTCAGGCTGTATTGGGCCGCCTTGGCGGAGGTCTGCCCCTTGAACGGCAGCAGCTTGATCACCAGCCCCAGATCGTCCGGATAGGCCTTGAGTAGCTTGGTCAGTCGGGGATCGAACTGCTTGCAGTAGGGGCAGTTGTAGTCGGTGAACAGCACCAGCGTCAGCTTGGGGTTCTTGGCGCCGAGGCGCGGGCTGGTGGCGCTGTTGAACAGCACATCCTTGTTGCCCTTGATGAAGTTGCCAAGCTGCGCCTCCTGGGCTGCCGCGTTCTGTTTCTCCCAGGATTCGGCGGCCTCGTCGAGGATCTTGGGGTTGGCGATCAGGGTCTCGCGGATCAGCTCCTTGATGCGCACCTCCTGCTCCGGGGTGAAGGGGGCGGCGTGCAGGACCGGAGCCAGCAGGGTTGCGGAAAGGGAGGCCAGCAGGGTCAGGGCGCTCAGAGTCGGTTTCATGGTTGCTCCTTAAAATCGGGTGGTGCCAGCCTGAAGCAGGCCAGCCTTGTCCAATGTGGTCAGCAGATCGTCCTTGTCGAGCAGGGGTGACAGCGTGACCCCCTGCGGCAACTCCGGGCCGTAAATCTGGTTGAAGGGGACGGCCGCCGCGCCCCGCTTACGCAGGAAGGCGGCGATGGTGTCGTTCGGTTTGCTCCAGTCGCCGCGCAGGGCCACCACATCGGGGGCCGAGAGGGCCTGTTGCACCTCATCGCGTAGCAACACGTTGTATTTGTTGGCCTTGCAGGTGACGCACCAGTCGGCGGTGACATCGATAAAGACCCGTTTGTTCTGGGCCAGCGCATCTGTGATGGCACGTTCCGAGAGCGGCTGCCAGACCACCTTGTCAACGCTGGCCGAGCCCTGCGCGCTAAAGGCGCCACTCAGCAGCAGGGGGCTGCCAATCAGTGCGGTAAGGGCGATCGCCAGCGTGAAGCCGCGCATGCCGTAACGCCAGATGATGCCAGCCAGCAGTGCCAGCAGCATGGCAACCATCAGCCAGCCGGTGGCATAGCTGCCGAGATGATTGTCGAGCAGACTGGTGAGCCAGAGGCTGGAGCCCAGCATCATCAGGCCGAGCAGGATGCGCAGATGGTTCATCCAGCGCCCTGGTTTCGGCAGCCAGAGGGCGAGCCGTGGCAGGGCTGCCACCAGCAGCCAGGGCAGGCTCATGCCAATTCCCAATGCCGTGAAGATCAGCCAGAGCTGATCAAGGGGGGCGGCCAGCGCAAAGGCCACCGCAGTGCCGAGGAAGGGGGCCGAGCAGGGGGTCGCCAGCAGAGTGGCGAAGCTCCCCTGCAGGAAGTGACCGCCTAGGCCGTTGCCGCCGCTGGTGGCAAGGCGTGTGCTGAGGGCGCTGGGCAGGCGGATCTCGAACAGCCCCAACAGGTTGGCGCAAAACAGCAGGGTGACCAGCACCATCAAGCCGATAAAACCGGCGCTCTGGAGCTGGATGCCCCAGCCGACGGCTCCTTGCGTGGCGCGCAGCAGGCTGCTCATGGCCGCCAGCACCCAGAAGGAGGCGATGATCCCGGCGCTGGCGGCGAGGAACTGCTTGCGTACCGTTCCCTGTTCACGCTCCTGATGTTGCAGCACAGTTCCCAGCTTGAGCGCCAGCACCGGCAGCACGCAGGGCATCAGGTTGAGGATCAGGCCGCCGAGCAGCGCCACTCCCAGCAACCAGAACAGCGAATGACTCTGGTTGGGCAGTGCGAGCGGTGCGCCGATCGTCCCCTTGCCCTGCCACGCCTGTTCGCCACTGGTGAGCAGCAGGCCGAGGGATTGGCCGCGCAGATCCGGCGCATCCCCCTGCCAGCCGTCGCTCACCGGTACCCGGGCGATCAGGGTGTTGCCCTCAACCTCAAGCGCCGGTTTGCCAAATTCGGCCCCCTCCAGAGCGTCGATAAAGAGCGCTGGTGATTGCCAGCCCTCTGCCCGCTCGGCGCGCAGTTGCAGCTGGTTGTGCTGATAACCGAGCTCGACCCGGGTTGCGGCAGGCAATTGCTGGGGCAGGGTACTCATCGCCTTCGCCCAGGCAAAATCGAAGTCGGCCGGGGCCTGCCCATCCAGCGCGAGGGTGAAGGGAAAGTCGGTCAGGATGCAGACATTGCTGCAGGTGGAGAGGCGTAGAGTCCCCTTGAGCGGTTGCCCAGCGGGATCGTTGAGGCTGAGGGGGAAGGTCACATCTCCCTGATAACCCTGGGTGCTGAGCCCGGCTACTTCGAAGTGGCGTGGCACCGGCCAGCGCCACTGAAAGTTACCGACCGGCTTATCCCACAGGATCTGGGGGGCAATCCCCCCTTCTCCCGGACTGTGCCAGTAGGTTTTCCAGCCTGACTCCAGCTCGACATCGAGCAGGATGCGGGTCTGATCTGCCGTGCTGCGGTCGGCCTGCAGCCGTACCCGGGCGTGATCATTCTGTGGGCTGGTGAGCCAGCCCGTGTCGCTGGCCAATCCCATGGATTGCCACAGCAGACCGCCCAGTAGCAGGGCCGCCTTGAAGAGATTCGACATCTTTTTGGTCTCGCAAAAATTGAGTGACAGCTAACGAAAGAACGCTGCCGAACTCATTCCCGCCAGACGCACAGGGTTAGGTGCAGACGCCGCTCGGGCGGCGAGATGACTCTGGGAGGGGGCAGTGGCGGTGTGTAGCGCCAAAGGGGGGCCAGCAGGGCGATCAGCACGGCCACGGCAAAGAAGAGCTGTTCGACGCAGAGCAGGGTGGCGGCGCTTAGCCACTTGCCGTTGAGCTGGCAGCTGGTGGGCTGCGGGCTGGCCGGTTTGGCATCCTCTTGAGCCGTTGCCGAGCCTGGAACGGGCAGTGCCTGACAGCTGAGGGCGTGATCGAGCAGGGCAAGCCGGGCCAGCGGCTGGGCCGCACAATTGAGCACCAGCAGGCAGACCAGCAGCAGGAGATGTTTCGCTACCCGTTGTTGCAACATCATGTTCGCCCCGTCCATCAAGATGGGGCCATCCTAACGACCAATGACGGGTGGGGCAAGTCGGCGGCGTATTGATGTGCAGGACTGTGGGTGGCGCGACGGGGAGGGTGGTCGGTTCTGTTTGGCGAACGCTTGTTCGCTAAAAGGGGGATCAGTATACTGCGCCGAGTTAAAACTCGAGGTGTTCGATGCTCAAAATTGCCCGTGTGCTGCTGCTTGGTCTGCTGCTCATCTTCTGGTTCCTGTTCGGCCTGCTGCTCTGTCTGGTTCGTCCGCGCCATCCCAACAACGTCTATGTTTTCGCCCGCATGTATCACGCGGTCTGCCCGCTGATCGGGCTGCGAGTCAAGGTGACGGTGGCCGACGAGGTCAAATCGGTCGGCCCGGCGGTCTACGTCTGCAACCACCAGAGCAACTTCGACATCTTCACCGTGACCGGTGCGGTGCAGCCTGGCGTGGTGGCGGTGGGCAAGAAGAGCCTGCTCTGGCTGCCGCTGTTCGGCCTTATCTTCTGGCTCTCCGGCAACGTGCTGATCGACCGCTCCAACCGCTCCCGTGCCATCGGCACCATAGGTCAGGTGGTGGATCGCATCAAGAACCGTGGCACCTCCATCTGGATGTTCCCGGAAGGGACCCGCTCCCAGGGGCGTGGCCTGCTGCCGTTCAAGGCAGGTGCTTTCCACACTGCGGTACAGGCTGAAGTGCCCGTGGTGCCCATCGTCTGCTCCAGCTACTTCGGTCAGGTCGACCTCAATCGCTGGGACAACGGCGAAGTGCTGGTGGAAGTGATGGCCCCGGTCTGCAGCAAGGAGCACGGTGCCAGCGGCATTCGCGATCTCTCCGACACCTGCCGCGCCCGGATGGAGGCCAAGCTGATCGAACTGGACAGCAAGCTGGGCCACAGCCATGCCGCCTGACGGATAGCGCAGATGAATTGAAAAGGACTATCTCTACATCACTGATGGTTCAGTGCGGCAGCCCGGTGATCTCATCCTGGTGCTTGTGTTGCCAGACCGCGCCCAGCAGCAGCTTGAGCAGCAGTTGCGGCGGGTTGTCGAGCAGTTTGCCGGACTCCAGCAGCAGCTGTCCGTCGGCACCAAAGCCAAGGCTCGCATCGACAGTGCCATCTTCGGCTACCACCTGGAGCAGACCGTTGAGGGCGGAGCGCTCACCGGGCTGACAGCGTAGCCGCAGTTCGCGGGGTTCCCCCAGCAGGGTGAAGGCGCGGCTCAGCGGGGGCGAGTCTTCATAATCGGGCCAGTTGAAGAAGTGATACTGCTCGGCCAGGGTGCCAGCCTGCTGGCAAAACTGGTCGAATAGCTGCCCGATCGCCTGATACTCCTGATCGAGTCGTCTTGCCTGCTCTTCAATCCGTTTCATGTTTACTCCTTGTCTATCCACTTGATCAGACATTGCTTTTCTGACCCCGTGACTGCCGTTTTCCAGATATGAGGCCAAATGGCTGCGAGGTCTGTGAGCCGGATCGAAGTTTCAGTCTGAAAACGTTATCTTGTTGAAACTGTATGGCTTTTTTGCCTTTCCGCTCACATTTGAATCGATTGCCGCTGATTAATATGGCACCGCTTGGCAATAACCGGGTGCTCGACTATCGAGACTAACTACAGCGGGAATTATAAAAATATGGATATGAAAAAGACCAAAGTGGCGCTGGTAACAGCCTCACTGCTCGCGCTTTTGTCTGGCTGTAATGACAACAGCTCTGATGCCTCCGGTGTGAACCCCGTCCCCCCTACACCGCCTACACCTGAAGTCACCGATGGGCCTGTCGCCCGTCTGCCCAAGATGGATCCCCCGAAAGAGTTGCTGGTTGCCGGGGAGAATCAGGTGGTCATTGCGCTGGTGGATACCCAGTCGGCAGCCAAAGGGGCCAAGGCACCGTTTGACAGCCACAGCCTGCACCTTTGGAACAACGACGCCTGCAAGGCAACGGCTGATAGTGGCCTGAATACTGGGTGGGATGACAAGAGCAAGACTCCTGCCACCGCCGACAGCTTTGGTCCGGCCTGGGTCGTGCCGCTCAAAAATGTGGAAGGGTGCATCAACTTTATCGCTCGCAACGGCGATCTGGCCAACCTGACCGGCAGCGATATGAAGGTGAGCTTCAGTGAGCACCCGGATCGCACCGTGGCTATCGTGGCTGGCAAAAAAGAGCTGTTTGGCAGCCGTGCCGAAGCCTTTACCGCCGCCTTTGGCGTAGCGGGGGCCAGCGCTCATCTGATCGATGGCAATACCCTGATTTGGCAAGGGGGCAAGGATAAGCCCCACGTTCGCCTCTATTACACCGACTCGGGCACCATCAAGGCTAATGCCGATGGGGTGTTCGATTTCCCCTATATCAGCCTGACCGCGACCAGTCTGACTGCCGAGCAGCAGGCCAAATATCCGCACCTCAAGGATGCAGCCGCCTTTGCCCTGCCTGCCGGTAAAGATCTCAAGCCCCTGCTCAAGGGAGAACTGGTGGCTATCGGCACCGATGCCGACGGTATCCTGCAAGGAGCTACCCTGGTGCAGAGCGCCGGTGCCCTCGATGCGCTCTATGCTCCCGAGGCGACCAAGCTCAGCTATGGCGCAGTGGTAGAGGGCAATCGGGTTACCTTCCGTCTCTGGGCACCGACCGCCAAGTCGGTCAAGCTGGCCCTCTACAACGCCAGCCACCAGAAGAGTGGCGAGGTAGCGATGACCTTTGACAGCGCCAGCGGCAGCTGGAGTTATGAAGGGGGCAGCGAGCTGATCGGCCAGTTCTATCGCTACGATATGGAGGTCTACCATCCGCTGAGCCGCAAGGTTGAGCACTACGAGGTGACCGATCCCTACTCCCTGAGTCTGGCGATGAACTCCGAGTTCAGTCAGGTAGTGGATCTCGACGATCCGGCCTTGAAACCGGAAGGGTGGGACAGCCTCAAGGCGCCCCACAGCCAGCAGAACCCCGCCGACATCACCATCTACGAGGCCCATGTTCGCGACCTGACCGGCAACGATGATTCCACCCCGGTGGAGCACCGTGGCAAGTTCCTCGGGCTGACCGACAGCGACAGCGTGCCCGTCACCCACCTGAAATCCCTGGCCAAGAGCGGCGTCAGCCACCTGCACCTGCTGCCGGTGTTCGACATCGCCACCGTAAACGAGGATCCGGCCAAGGTAGCCAATCTCGGCGATGACTTCAGCAAGCTCTGTCAGGTCAATCCGGATGTGAAAACATCAAAATTTGGCGGCTACTGTGGTGGCGGTCAGACCGTGGGAGATGTGCTGGCCGACCTGCAAGGGGGCGACAGCAAGGATAATCCGCAGGTGCAGGAGCTCTCCGGCTATCTGCGCGGCGTCGACTCCTTCAACTGGGGTTATGATCCCTACCACTACACCACGCCGGAAGGCTCCTACGCCACCAACGCCGAGGGCACCAAACGTATTCTGGAGTTCCGCGAGATGGTCAAGGCCATCAAGCAGAACATCGGCATGAACGTGGTGATGGACGTGGTCTACAACCACACCAACGAATCCGGGCTCGGCCCCAAGTCGGTGCTCGACAAGATCGTGCCCTGGTACTATCAGCGCCTCAATCCGGAGACCGGCTCGGTGGAGAACTCCACCTGCTGCTCCAACACGGCGCCGGAACACGCCATGTTCGCCAAGCTGATGGATGACTCTCTGGTCACCTGGGCGCGCGACTACAAGATCGACGCCTTCCGCTTCGACCTGATGGGCCACCATCCGAAAGATCAGATGGTTCAGGCGCTGGCCGCGGTGAAGAAGGTCAATCCCGAGATGTACTTCTACGGCGAGGGGTGGAACTTCGGCGAAGTGCAGGATGACAAGCGTTTCGTGCAGGCGACCCAGAAGCATCTGGGCGGTACCGGTATCGGCTCCTTCTCCGACCGCTTGCGCGATGCAGTGCGCGGCGGCAGTCCGTTCGACGGTGGCGATACCATTCGCAAGACCCAGGGCTTTGGCAACGGTGCCTTCGTCGATCCTAACGAAATGAGCAAGGTGGATCTGGCGACGGCCTTGCACCAGTCCGATCTGGTGCGGCTCGGCATGGCGGGCAACCTCAAGGAGTTCGTGCTGACCGACAAGGATGGCATGCCGAAGAAAGGCGCCGAGATCGACTACAACGGTCAGCCTGCCGGTTATGCCCAGGATCCGGTGGAAGTGCAGAACTATGTCGACAAGCACGACAACCAGACCCTGTTCGACAACCTGATCTACAAGGCGCCTGCCGGAGCCGATCTGGTGCGGATGCAGGGGGTCTCGCTGGCGACAGCCATGCTGGGTCAGGGCATTCCCTTCACCCACGCCGGTGTCGAGCTGCTGCGTTCCAAATCCATGGAGCGGGACAGCTATGACTCGGGCGACTGGTACAACAAGGTCGACTACACCTTGGGCGACAACAACTTCGACAAGGGGTTGCCGCGCAAGGACAAGGATGGCGACAACTATCCGCTGATTGAGCAGGTGCTCGGCAAGCATGCCAAGCCGGGTTCGGCCGAGATGGCGCAGATGGTGAGCTTCTATCAGGAGCTGGCGGAGCTGCGCAACTCTTCCCGTCTGTTGCGTCTGGGCAGTGGCGCCGAGGTGATCAAGCGGGTTGATTTTCGCAATACCGGCCCGGATCAGGTGCCCGGCCTTATCGTCATGACGGTGGATGATGGCGTCAGTGCCGGGACGGATCTGGATCCGGCCATCGACGGTCTGGTGGTGATGATCAACGCCAGCAACCAGAGCCAGAGCATCGGCGACTTCCGGGACGGCAACGATCAGCCCATCGTTCTGAGCGGTATGGTGCTAAGCAGCAAGCATCGCGCTGTTGACAGCATCGCCAGCGGCGCCGCCTATGATAACGGCCAGCTGACGCTGGGGGCCTGGTCTGCCGCCGTGTTCGTCAAGCCGCAGTCTGGTGCACAGGGCGCGGGCCTGCCGGTCAGCAAGAAGACCGACCTGAGCACCCTGCCACCGTTTGGCAACACCGCCGTTTATCTGAAGGGCTTCTTGGACCCCAGTTTTGGCGACAAGAATCCGCTGACATTTACCAGTAACTTCATGTACGAGTTCAGCGCAGAAGTGACGGCGGAGCAGCTTGGTAACACCAAATTGAAGGTGGCGGACTCTGGCTGGAGCATTAACTACGGCAGCTGCAATGCCGGTGACAAGCTGGTGGTCGGCACTCCGCTGACCCTTTGCAAGGGTGGGGATACCGGCAACATCGGGCTCGATCTGGCCAAGGCGGGCAGCTACAAGTTCGTGTTTACCGCCATGAACAAGGACAAGCCCACCCTGAGCGTCAGCTTCACCGAGCCGGTGCAGAGCTGCAAGGTGCTGGATACGGTGGCGGGCAATCCGCTCGGCTACAACCTGTTCGTCAAGGGTGAGCTCTCCGGCTGGGGAGCCCAACCTCAGTACCAGCTGAGCTACAAGGGAATGGACGGCGATCTCGCCATCTATCAGGCGGCGTTCAACTATGCCGGCAGCACCGAGTTCAAGGTGGCCAACGAGGACTGGAGCAAGGAGTACCTGCTCAACGGTGGCGGCGCGGTGAACGCTGAAACCGGCTATTCGTTCGCCTTCTCCAAGGGGGGCAGTGCCAATAACAGCATCACCCTGCCGCAGGGGCTGTGGAGTGTGCTGGTGAAGGTTGACCCGGCTGGCGTCAAGGCGGGCACAGCCGTCATTCAGGAGTGCAGCGTCAAGTAAGCAAGCCATTGAGTCCGGGGGATGGCTCGGCGCCCCCGGGTTGAATTCCACCTCGCCAAGGGTGGGATAACTCCGAGAGAGTAAGCAAAGCGCGACTGCCGACCGGCAGGCGCGCTTTTTCTTTTACGGGGGGCCGTGAGAGAAATGAGAGGAAAAAGAAAAGCCGTCCCGGTTGGGGGACGGCTTTTGGCTGGGATGCTATCGGCTGGCTTAACCCTTGCGTAGCAGCCGCAAGGCGTTGGCGGTCACCAGCGCGGTGGCGCCGGTATCGGCCAGCACCGCAATCCACAGGCCGGTGATGCCGAGCAGGCTGGTGACCAGGAAGATGGCCTTCAGCCCCAGCGCCAGCGCGATATTCTGGTGAATATTGGCCAGTGCCGCCCGCGACAGCCGGATCATCGCGGCAATACCGCCGAGCTGGTTGTGGGTCAGCGCCGCATCAGCGGTCTCCAGCGCCACATCGGTGCCGCCCCCCATGGCGATGCCGATACTGGCCCGCTTCATGGCGGGTGCATCGTTGATGCCATCGCCGATCATGGCAACCTTCCGGGTGCTGGCCAGCTTGGCGATCTCTTCTACCTTGTTCTCCGGCAGCAGACCGGCGCGCCAGCCCATGCCCAGCTCGGTGGCGATCGCCTCGGCGGCACGGGGGTTATCCCCGGTTAACATGATGCTGTTGAGCCCGAGTCGGTTGAGCTCTTGCAGCGTGGCCGCCGCCTCCGGCCGGATCTGATCCCGCAGCGCCAGCAGGGCGACCGGCAGCGCTTGGTCGCCGCTGCTCCGGCAGAGCACCACGACGGTCTTGCCCTGCCGCTCCAGCGAAGCAATCCGGGTTTGCTGTTCCACATTCAGGGTCGCCACCCGGCTCGGTGCCAGCAGTTGCCACAGTTGACCGTTGATGCGTCCCTCAACCCCCATGCCCGGCAGGGCACGCAGGTCGCGAGCCTCCGCCAGCGTCAGCCCCTGTTCGGTCGCGTTGGCGACCACTGCGCGGGCCAGCGGGTGGTGGGAGCCCTGCTCGATGGCAGCCGCCAGTGCCAGCAACTCGGTCTCCGGTTGGCCATTGAGGCTCACCAGCTCGGTCAGTTGCGGCTTGCCCAGGGTCAGGGTGCCAGTCTTGTCAAAGGCGACGGTGTCGATATGGGCCAGTCGCTCCAGCGCAGCACCACCCTTGATCAGTGCCCCCTGACGGGTGGCCGCGGCCAGTGCCGAGGTAACCGCTGCCGGGGTGGAGATGACCAGCGCGCAGGGGCAGCCGATCAGCAGCAGCGCCAGTCCGCGATAGATCCACTCGTCCCAGCTCTGGCCGAAGGCAAGGGGCGGCACCAGCACCACCAGCAGGGCAACCAGCATCATGGCCGGGGTATACCAGCGGCTGAAGCGGTCGATAAAGCGCTCGATGGGGGCGCGCTGGCTTTCGGCCTCCTCGATGAGGTGCAGGATGCGGTCGATGGCGTTGTTGCCCGGTTCCGATACCACCTCAAGACGCAGCACCCGATCGGCAGCCAGACTGCCGGCCGGCACCTTGTCACCCTGACGGCGTTCCACCGGAATGGATTCACCGGTCAGGGCGCTCTCGTCAAACGCGCCGAGGGCGTCGAGCAGGCGGGCGTCGGCAGGTAGACGGGCTCCCGGGGCGATTTCGATGATATCGCCGGGACGCAGCTCATCGGCGCCGACCTCTTCGCGCACCTCGCCCTCGGCAGTGGTACGGATCCGCAGCGCCTTGTCAGGCACCAGCGCCATCAGGGCGGTCACACCGGCACGGGCGCGTCCGGCGGCGTAGGCCTCCAGATGTTCCCCCAGCATAAAGAGCAGCAGCACCATGGCCGCTTCCGCGGTTTCGCCGAGGAACAGGGCCCCCACGGCGGCGACCGTCATCAGGGTCTCGATGGCGAAAGGAGAGCCGCTTTTGGTCAGCGCCCACGCCTTGCGGGAGATGGGCCACAGGCCCCAGAGGGTCGCCAGAGTAAAGAGTGGCTGACCGAGCTCTTTCGGCAGCAGGGCGGCGACCAGCATCAGGCCGGCCAGTGACAGGGGCTGCCAATATTTGGTGAGCAGGGTCTGCAGCGGTCCGCGCTCACGGCCGGGCTCCTGCTTGCCGCTGCTCTCGCCCTTGAGCTGGAAGCCGGCGGCCAGCACGGCGGCGGTGACGGGATCGGGGGAGAGGCCGGGGGCCAGATCCACCACCAGCTTCTCGGTGGCAAACAGCACGCGTGCCTGTTGCACGCCGCTCACCCGGCTGACGGCGGTCTCGATCTTGCGAGCGCAGCTGGGGCAATCCATCCCCAACACCTGCCAGCTGTGGCGACTGTTACCTTGCTCCGGCGCAACCAGCGGGTCGGCAGAGGGCATATCGTGCTCATGCTCATGCTCATGATCGTGAGCTGGCGATAAGGGGGTGCAGCAGCACGCTTGAGCGTGACAGCCCCCTCGGGGAGGCTCTTCATCCCCGGGGGATTCATTGCCGTCACGGGATGCGTGCTCATGAGGCGTCGGGGTTGAACAGCAACTGACGGGCGTGGTGTTGTCGCAGCAGTGGCTATCGTGGTGGTGTTCACTCTGGCCGGAGGCCGCCTTGCTGACGGCCTTGCTGACGGCCTTGATGGGGGCGGCGTGCTGATGATTGCAGCAGGATTTGCTCATGATGAGTCCCTCTTGATGGATCCCGCCCCTGCGAGATCCCTGATTACCGAGAAGGAGTCTAAACCTTGGTGTTAAGTCCAAGGTCAACCCCTTTATATCCCTTGTCTTCGCGGGTGTTTGTCTGGTCTCGCCGCCCCTATACTGATCACCCGGATTTTTACTACACCACCAATAAAGGACATAACACATGAGCAACTCAGTCACTCTGCAAGGCAACCCGGTTTCCGTCGCTGGTCACTTCCCAGTCGCCGGTGAGCAAGCCAAGCCCTTCTCCCTGGTGGCCAAGGATCTCTCCGACGTGACCCTGGCAAGCTTTGCCGGTCAGCGCAAAATCCTGAACATCTTCCCGAGCGTCGATACCCCGACCTGCGCGACCTCTGTGCGCAAGTTCAACGAGCAGGCCAGCGCGCTGGAGAACACTGTAGTGCTGTGCATCTCCGCCGATCTGCCGTTCGCCCAGTCCCGCTTCTGCGGCGCCGAAGGTCTGGACAAGGTAGTGACCCTCTCCACCCTGCGCGGTGCGGCCTTCATGGAAGATTACGGCGTTGCCTTCTCTTCCGGTCCGCTGGTCGGTCTGACCGCTCGCGCCATCGTGGTGCTGGATGGTGACAACAAGGTGCTGCACAGCGAGCTGGTCGCCGAAGTGGCCGACGAGCCGAACTACGCTGCGGCGCTGGCCGTGCTGTAAGGCTGCAAGCCATAAAAAATCCCGCTTCGGCGGGATTTTTTATGCGGGAATTGTCCGTTCAGGGCGTAGCTGGCGGGGTGGTCGCCGGTTCAGCCTTGGCGGTTGGGGAGGGTTGCCACTCCACATAGGGGCGGTGGATCTTCTCGTAAATTTCGGCCAGTTTGCCGGTGGCAGCCAGCTGATCGATGGCTTGGCGGAGAAATTCGTCCATCTCATCACCTGCCGCCCCTTTCTGGATGATGAAGACATCCTCGAAATCTCCGAAAAATTCTCGCCTGATATTGGTCAGCCCCAGCTGCTTGAGCATCAGGTCGGCTTCCTCTTGCGCCCAGACAAAGGCGTCGATACGGCCGCGCGAGAGCTTGCGCAGTGACTGCTCGATACTCATCGAGCGCTGCACCGGGAAGGGCATATAGTCGGGAACGGCCTCGATCAGCAGATCCCGTTTGGTGGGCACTATGCCGTAGGCCATATCCGTGGTGACTGGATAATTGGTATTGCTGTAGATGACATGGGCAACCTTGCCAAAACTGCGGGTACTGAAACGATAAGCCAGCATATCGATATCCTTGAGGTTGCGGATGGCGGGCAGCCCCAGATCAGCCTTGCCGGAGATCACCCCAGCCATGGCACGGGCGATGGGGTAGATGGTGATCTTGATGGTTACATCGGGGTAGAGGTCATCGATGGCGTGTACCAGATCGACAAAGGGGCCTGTCTTGTCGGCATTGATCAGCCCCGGCAGCTCGCCAAGGTGGGCATTGAGGATGCGCATCGGTTTAGGCGGCTCGGGGGCAGCGTTGTTCTCCGGAGTCTGCGACAGGCCGAGGGTGGCGCTGCCGAGCAGGGTGACCACGAGCAGCAGAAGGGGGATGTGTCTGGTCATGGCGAGTCTCTCTGGGTGATGGGTCAGCTAAAGTGTAGTCAGCCCGTCGTCAGCGCCCCTTGGCCAAACCATCATGGATAGGGTTTTACTTCTCGGCCCCCGCTCACTAGACTTCGCCTCCCACTTCTTTGTTGACGTAGCGCCATGACCTTTAGCGAACTTGCCCTTCATCCCGACTTGCTTGCCTCTTTGCCCGTCACCTTGCAGACGCCGACCCGCATCCAGCAGCTGGCGATTCCGGCGGCGCTGGCGGGGCAGGATCTGCTGGCGCTGGCCCAGACCGGCAGCGGCAAGACGCTGGCGTTTGGCTTGCCGCTGCTGCAACGGCTGGATCCCGCCTCCAGTCAGGTGCAGGGTCTGGTGCTGGTGCCAACTCGCGAGTTGGCGATTCAGGTCACTGCCGCGCTAAAAGAGGGTGCCGAGGCGCTGGGGCTGCGCATCGTGACGTTGTGTGGGGGCGTTGCGCAGGAGCGGCAACAGGCCGAACTGGCGCAGGGGCCACAACTGCTGGTGGCGACGCCGGGGCGGTTGCGGGATCTGCTGACCCAACAGTTGCTGGGGCTGGATGGTTTACAACTGCTGGTGCTGGATGAAGCGGATCGCTTGCTGGAGATGGGATTTGCTCCCGACATCAAGGCGCTGCTCGGCTTTATTCCGGCGGATCGCCAAACCCTGCTCTTCTCCGCCACCTTGCCTGCCGAGCTGGAGGCGCTGGCCAACGGCCTGCTGCGCGAGCCTACCCGTATCGAGGCCACCCCCCTCAACAGCGTGGTGAACGAGATCGAAGAGCGGCTCTATCTGGTCAACAAGAGCAGCAAGGTGCCGGCGCTTATCAGCTTGCTCAAGGAGCAGGCGTGGCCGCAGGTGCTGGTCTTTATCAGTGCGCGGGATGATGCCGACGGGGTTGCCAGAAAGCTGGCCAAGGCGGGCATTGCGGTGGCCGCCCTTCATGGCGAGAAGGAGCAGGCGGTGCGCGAGCAGGCGCTCGGCGATTTCAAAGAGGGCAAAATTCGGGTGCTGGTGGCCACCGACCTGATGGCGCGCGGCATCCATGTGGAGGCGCTGCCGGTGGTGATCAATCTGGACTTGCCCGCCAGCGCCCCTGTTTACGTACACCGCATCGGTCGTACCGCCCGGGCTGGCCGCGAGGGGCTGGCCATCTCGCTGGTCTGCCATGGCGAGAGTGACATGCTGCAAGCCATTCGCACCCTGACCAGCCGCGAGCTGCCGTTGGGCAATCTGGCGGGATTCCCGGTTACCGACCAGCCTGCCAGCGGGGAGGGCAAGCGCTCCCCTCGTGACAAGCAGGCCAATCGCCGTACTCAGGCCAAACGCAGCGTCAAGCAGTTCAAGGGCAAGCGCTGACCTCAGGGTTTGCCTTGCTCCCGCGCGAAGAAGTCACGACGCCACTGGCTCAACACCTCCTCCTTGTGTTGTTGCCACAGGGCAGGATCCATCTGCTGTTGGCTGACCGCCAGTTGCTGCTCCAGCTCGGCCAGCTCTCGCTGGTAGCGGCTGCGTTGATCGAGCTGCTGCTGGCGCGCCCCGGCAAACGCCAGCGTGGCTTCGGCCTGCTCTGAGGGCAGGAAGTGGCGGGCCAGGGTGGCCAGCTCCTCATCTCCCCAAAGCTGACGAGCTTGCTGCAGGCGGGCATCCGGGTTGAACAGCTCGCCTGCCAGATCCGGATGATCCGCCGCCCACCGATCCTGCAAGCGGCTGAGGGCGTCCAGCCGCTCGGCCAGCGGTAACTGCTCGCTCTCCTGCGCCAACTGATCCAGCGCCAGGGCATAGCGCCCCTGTAGCCGGATCAGGCTCTCACCCTCGCTCAGCCACCCGGCCTCTGTTGCTTCCAGATTGCTCACACGCTGCGCCAGCGGCAACTCGCTGTCGCTGATCTCGCTGGCAAGCTGGTTGATCAGTTCATCCGGCATCGCCTGCCAGCTGCTGGGCACTACTTTGCTTTTGCCATCCATCCCCTCAGCGTTTGACATTCGGGGAGGCGGGCTCCCCGGTTCTGCTGGCAACTGCACATCGGCCGGAGAAGGCGTCGTCGACCGTTCTGGCGATATCGGGGGCTGCTCTTCCTGCCAGCCCAGATTCACCAGCAAAAGGGTCAGGATAGCCAGCGCCAGTATCCCGTAACGGCGAGTCATCGGCTGATCTCTCCCTTGACCGGGAAGTGGTCTGAGAGGTTGCTGGCGGGCCAGAGGCTGCCATCGCTGCTGCGCGGGATCCAGACCGTGTTGAGGTTGTGGCTGGCGCTGCCGTACTCCCGACTCACTACCAGATAGTCCAGATACTCGACGTTGGCGCCACCGGAGAGCGGGCCACCGGCATAGGGGTTGATCCTGGGATCGAAAGTGGCTTCGGTGTAGCCGCCATAGGCGGGTTCATGGGCGTTCAGATTGGCCAGCATGTTGGCGTAGTCATCGGCAAACTTGCGCTTGTTGACGTTGAAGTCGCCGCCGTAGATGACGGTGTCCGTGGTCGGGATCTTGAGGCTGGCTGCCAGAGAGCGGATCTGACCGAACTGGATCTGTCGCAGCTTGCGCGCCTCGTCGGTGTCGAAGCTGGCGGTGTGGGTGGCGAACAGGTGCCACGCCTTGCCCCCCTTGATCACCTCGGCGTACATCACCCCCTTGTCGGCGAAGCAGTCGGTACCGGTGCATTGGGGATAGACCAGCTGGGCCTCCCGCACTATGGGATAGCGGCTGACGATCACCACGCCGCCGTCATGAATGTTGACCCCGGGCTTGTCGAGTACTTTGGTCTGGTAGGGGTACTCTTTCGCCAGCGCCTGCAAAAAGCCCTCGCGGCGGCCATCGAACACCTCTTGCAGCAGCAGGGCGTCATAACCCTTGAGATAATCAGGCAGCAAGGTCAACCGCTCGCCGATGCTGGAGGCGATGACCGGCAGTGCCCAGACGTTGTAGCTGGCCACCTTGAGCCTGTTTTCTGTCGGTTCCGGTTGCTCCTGTTTTTGGGGGGGCGTGATCATATAGTGCAGATCGTCGTAGCGGCCGGTGAACTTGGCGGCAAAGGCCAGCTCTTGTGGCCCTGCAACGCGATGGATCGCCCGATCGTTTTGCCAGCCGGATGCGCCGGTTGGCGTTTCGCCACCGTGCTGCAAGGTGGTGTTCCACCAGGTTCCCTCCATCAGCTGGTTGAGCCGATAGACGTCGCCACCCGCTGTGGTCACACGGGTTTCGAACAGATAGCTCTTGCCCGCCTTGACCCCCTCATAGCGATTGAAGCTGAGCACCATGGCACTCTCCCACGGGCCCAGTTCGGTACGGTGCTGGCTCCACTGACTGCCGGGTTGCAACTGGCCGCTGCCGCTTTGGCGGATGTCGATCTGAAGCGGTTCAGGACTGTTGTTGGTGAGATAGACATCGGTATCGGCCAGTGCCAGTTGCGGGAACTGGCTGACCAGCAGCAGGGCGGCATAACTGAGGGTTTTCTGCATCACAGGATCCTTTTGGTTGCAGGGCAATGGAAAGTGACTGTTATGGCGAATGCAGAGGTCAGTTTGTTTACATTTTGGTTACAAGTAAATGAATTGGTTTTGTTTGGAGCTTTGTGGAGGTGTAAAGCGAGCGAGGCAGCACGCTTAAAGAGAGAGGGAAGAGCGAGGGAAGGCGCCTGTGTCAGGCGCCTTCAGGAGTTAGCGGTGGGCCAGCGGGTAGGTGAAGAGCGCCAGATGGGCGAAGTTGAAGGCGAAGTGGATCAGGATGGCCACGGAGAGTCGCCCACTGAGCTGGAATGCCAGGCCATAGCAGCAGCCTGCCAGGGTCGCAAACAGCGCCAGCAGTGGGCCACCGGGCAGGTGGATGGCTCCGAACAGTAGCGCGGCCACGACGATGCCAATCCAGGGGCGGTAACGTTCGGTCAGCCCCTGCTGGATCGCGCCACGAAACAGCGCCTCTTCCGCCACGCAGGTGAACAGCAGATTGTTGAGTGCAAACAGCCACCACCAGTGGGGCAGACCCACTTCCGGTTTCAGTGCCCCCAACTGCCAGGCGATGACCAGCAGGGCACCCAGTGGCAGCAGCAACAGGGCCAGCGGGCGCCAGCGGATTGCGCCCCCCTTGCCCAGCAGCATCGGGCAGGCCAGCAGCAAGCCAAAGAGCAGCAGCGGCTTGTCTAGGTTCAGATACATGTTGAACGGCACGCTGGCGGGGCCTGCCAGCGCCTGATCCAGCACCTTGAGATTGTTGAAGCCGGGGATGAGGTGCAGGGTCAGCGCAATCGCCCAGAGGATCAGCACCACTCTGGTCACCATCGCCCAGCGGGTGGGGAGGGTTGGCGCACGCCACGCCAGCAGTAATCCTGCGACCGAGACCAGCAGGGCGGGTAGTGTCATTCGCTCAAGCCACAGTGCCAGCAGCAGGGAGAGTCCCAGCAGGGCCAAGGCGGGAAGACGCTGGCGGAAGAGGGCAAGCAGCACGGCCAGCGCCAGCGCGCCCCAGATAAATGAGTCGGGAAGGGGTAACATTGGATCTCCTTGATCGAGGCAGGCGGCAACCTTAACAAGTGGGCGTCAGCAGGACAACCGCGCAGGAGGTGGTCGGATCCCTTCTCTATACTCATCAACAGGGTAAAGGGAGAGCAGCTGATGAAGCACTGTCTGTGGTTGTTGTGTTGTTGGTGTGTCTGGCTGCAGGCCGCACCCTTGCTGCTGGTGACCGGTGAGTTCACCCCCTATACCGGCAAGGCCCTGCCTGACGGCGGCGAGAGCACCCGGCTGGTGACGACCCTGCTGCAAGAGGCCGGGTATCGAGAGATCCGGGTCGACTACCTGCCCTGGCCCCGCGGCTATCAGTTGACCCGCAATGGGTTGGTCGCGGCCACCTTCCCCTACGCCTGGACTGCCGAGCGGGCCAAGCTCTTCCACTACAGCGCTCCCATTCATATAGATCGCCTCTCCTGGTTCACCTATCGGGGGAGCGAGGCCATTCAGGCTGGCCGCTGGCAAGGGCTGCGTGTCTGCATTCCGCTGGGGTGGAGCACCAGCCATGCCGACGGGGTGATCAAGCGTTTCGGGCTGGATCTGCAGCGCCCCAAGACCCTGGCACAGTGTCTGCAACTGCTGGATCGCAAACGGATCGATCTGCTGCCGATGAACGAGACGGTGACCCGGGATGCCAGCCGCCAACTGTTTGGCGACCCCTGCCATCTGCAGGCATTGCCCCACTTTCGCCAGAGCGACACTTTTTATCTGATCATTTCACGGCAGTACCCGGAGGCAGCCAGCCTGCTTGAGCGCTTCAATCATGCCCTGGCTGCCGCCCGTGCCGATGGTCGCTATGACCAACTGGTCTCCCGAGCCGGAAAGGGGATCGATTGCCGTTGAGAGTGCCTAGGCGGAAAACAAAAAGCCGGAGCAGTGGCTCCGGCTTTCTTTATGCCTTCAGGGGCGATTAGCGGCCTGATTCGGCGATCACGCGGGCGATGATATCGGCGCGCTTGCTGGCTTCCAGTTCGCCCAAGGCGATCAGGCCAGCCTTGAAGATGACGTTCTTCGGCAGGCTGACGTCGTCCAGCGTGGCGATCGCTTCAACGTGCATGCCGTTCAGACGGCTGGCATCGCGCGGGCTCAGGTTGACCTGAGTGTTCATCACCTGCTTGCCTTTCTTCTTGGAAGGTGCAGCCGCTTTCTTGGTGGATTCCTGTTCTTCGTCTTCCGGCAGTTCGTCATCAAAATCGTAAATAGACATAGTCAATCCTGTTGAGTTAGGCAAAAGGGCACATTTGCCCGACATTGGGTCAATCAGCCCATATCCTCGTTACGGATAAAGGCGCGCCAGGAGCCGAGCACCTGGGCAAAATCTTCCAGCCCGCACATGGCCAGCTGTTCATCATCGTAGTAGGCGAGATCGTCAAGATCCTCACCCAGCTCGATATTGAGGGCGTTGGCTTTCACCTCCGCCTCTTCATGGGTCAGCAGCAGGGAGTAGTCACCGCCGTTGAGCCGGTACTCGACTCGGGTGCGGTTGGAGAGCTGATCAATGATGGAGAAGAGCTCGTCGAGCTTCTCCTCATCCTTGCCAACCTCGTCGATCAGCCACTGACCGATGGCTTCATGGCCCATGGAGAACCGGGCGCGATAGCCACCAAACGGGTCGCGGCGAAATTCATAATCCATAGCACAGTCCAGATCGGAGGGATGGGCCATCACGGGCAGGCGGGTGCAAGCACGCAATTCCTGCTCCATGGCGGGGCACACATCGGGTAAAGTGGCCTATTCTAGCGATCCCCCTCTCGCTTGTCTTGATGATGTGGCATCTTTGCGCCTATGTGCCCTGAATCGGCCCGTAGTGGCGCAGCCAGATCAGCCCCTTGTCCGGAGATGTTATGCAGCTAAACGATAATCTTGCCCGCCAGATCGTCGCACGGGCGATGAAGATCCTGTCGTTCTCGGTCAACGTGATGGACGAACATGGCCTCATCATTGCGTCCGGCAATCCGGAGCGGATCCATCAGCGCCACGAAGGGGCTGTGCTGGCGCTCACCGAAAACCGGGTGGTGGAGATCAGCGAAGCGACTGCCTTGCAGCTCAAAGGGGTGCGCCCCGGGATCAATTTGCCCATCTCCTATCAGGGGGAGCTGATCGGGGTGATCGGTATCTCCGGTGATCCGGAGGAAGTGCGTGCTTACGCCGAGCTGGTGCGAATGACGGCAGAACTGATCCTGGAGCAGGCGGCGCTCACCGAGCAGTTGCAGTGGGACAAGCGCCACAAGGAGGAGCTGGTGTTGCAGCTCATTCGTGGTGAGGGACGAGTCGATCAATTGCAGCAGGCGGCCCGCTTTCTCGGGCTAGAGTTGGCCCAGCCTCGGGTGGTAGCCGTGCTGGCGCTGGAGGAGGCGGATCCGGCGCGTCTGCGGGAGCTGGTTCATCAGCTGGAAAATCCGGAGCGGGACAATCTGGTCGCCATCAACGGGCTCGACGAGATAGTGGTGCTCAAACCGGCACAATTGAGTGATGGCGTCTGGCAATCGGCGCAGGAGCGCAGCCGGATCAAGCAGTTGCTGGCGCGCATTCCCCACTTCAAGGTGCATATCGCGGTGGGCGATTACTTCGCCGGGATAGACGGGCTGGCACGCTCTTACCAGACGGCGCGCGATACCCTGCGCCGTGGCATGCGGCAGGCGCCGCGCAAACAGGTCTACTTCTTTGAGGACTACCGTTTGCCGGTGCTGCTCGGCAGTCTGGCGGACTCCTGGCAAGCGGATCAGATGCGCACACCGCTGCAGAAACTGGCCCGGGAAGATGGTAAAGGGGCGCTGCAGAAGACCCTGCGCCACTATTTCTTGCAGGATTGTGATCTGCATCGCTGTGCCGAATCCCTGTTCATTCACCCCAATACCCTGCGCTATCGTCTGGGGCGGATAGAGCAGATAACCGGGTTGAATTTCAACAAGTTAGACGACAAATTTTTGCTCTATCTCGGCCTTAATCTCGACTTGTGATTGTGAAGTTGGACAAAAAACCACTTTTACATGACGCAATTTTTGGTTTTTAAGCCAAAGCATTCTGATTGCAGATCTCCATAATGGCGGCCATTCACTCCCATTGAAGGTGTCCGTCATGATCCCGGTTACTGCCCTTGGCGCCATTGCGGCGCTCTCTATCGCCATCTTCCTCATTCTGAAGAAGGTGCCGCCCGCTTACGGCATGATCGTCGGCGCGCTCGCTGGCGGCCTGATTGGCGGTGCCGATCTGACCCAGACCGTCGCTCTGATGATCGGCGGTGCCCAGGGGATCACCACTGCGGTGATGCGGATCCTGGCGGCCGGTGTACTGGCGGGCGTGCTGATCGAATCGGGTGCGGCCACCACTATCGCCGAGACCATCGTCAAGAAGCTGGGTGAAACCCGCGCCCTGCTGGCACTGGCGCTGGCAACCCTGATCCTGACTGCGGTCGGCGTATTCGTGGATGTGGCCGTTATCACGGTCGCCCCCATCGCGCTGGCCATCGCCCGCCGTGCCGACCTCTCCAAGGCGGCCATCCTGCTGGCGATGATCGGCGGCGGCAAGGCGGGCAACGTGATGTCCCCCAACCCCAACGCCATTGCCGCGGCTGATGCTTTCCATCTGCCCCTCACCTCTGTGATGGCGGCCGGCATCATTCCGGGTCTGTTCGGTCTGGTGATGGCCTACTGGCTCGCCAAGCGGCTGAACAACAAGGGCAGCAAGGTTGCTGCTGATGAAGTGGTGAGCTTTACGGGTGCCAAGTTGCCAAGCTTTGCCGCCGCCATCAGTGCACCGCTGGTCGCCATCCTGCTGCTGGCTCTGCGTCCTGTTGCCGGTATCGTGGTGGATCCGCTGATTGCGCTGCCGCTTGGTGGTCTGGTCGGTGCCCTGATGATGGGTAAATTCAGCAAGGTGAACCAGTTTGCGGTCTCCGGCCTCGCCCGCATGGCGCCGGTCGCCATCATGCTGCTGGGTACCGGTACCCTGGCGGGCATCATCGCCAACTCCGGCCTGAAAGATGTGCTGATCAGCGGCCTGACCGCCTCCGGTCTGCCCTCCTACCTGCTGGCCCCCATCTCCGGTGCCCTGATGTCGCTGGCAACCGCCTCGACTACCGCCGGTACTGTAGTGGCTTCCAACGTATTCAGCTCCACCCTGCTTGAACTGGGTGTCAGCGCGCTGGCGGGTGCCGCCATGATCCATGCCGGTGCCACCGTGTTTGACCATATGCCCCACGGCTCCTTCTTCCATGCTACTGGCGGCAGCGTCCACATGGGCGTGGGTGAGCGTCTCAAGCTCATCCCTTACGAAACCGCAGTCGGTCTGACCATTGCAGCTGTCTCTACCCTGATGTTTGGCGTGTTTGGCCTCGCCTAAGGAATTGATATGAAAATTGTTATTGCCCCCGATTCATTCAAGGAGAGTCTGAGCGCCATGGCGGTGGCTGATGCCATCGAGGCCGGTTTCAAACAGGTGTTGCCGAACGCCACCTACGTCAAATTGCCGATGGCCGATGGCGGCGAGGGCACGGTGCAGTCGCTGGTCGATGCCACCGGTGGCCGCATCCTCCCGGTCGAAGTGACCGCACCCCTTGGCAACAAGGTGCAGGGTTTTGTCGGCCTGCTGGGGGATGGCCAGCGTGCCGTCATCGAGATGGCCGCCGCTTCCGGCATCCATCTGGTCGCTCCCGAGCAGCGCAATCCGCTGCTCACCTCCAGCTTCGGCACCGGCGAGCTGATCCTGGCTGCGCTGGAGATGGGGGTGAAGCACCTCATCCTCGGTATCGGCGGCAGCGCCACCAATGACGGCGGTGCCGGCATGATCCAGGCGCTCGGCGGCAAGTTGCTCAAAGCGGATGGTGCGCCTATTGCTCTGGGTGGCGCAGGTCTCAGTGAGCTCGCGACCATCGATCTGAGCAGTCTGGATCCGCGTCTGGATGAGCTGGTTATCGAGGTGGCGTGTGATGTGAACAACCCGCTCTGTGGCCCGAAAGGCGCCTCTGCGGTGTTTGGCCCGCAAAAGGGGGCGACCCCCGAGATGGTGGCACAGCTCGATGCTAACCTCTCCCGTTATGCCGATTGCATTGAGCAGGCCCTTGGCAAGCAGGTGAAGGATATTCCGGGGGCGGGTGCCGCCGGTGGCATGGGTGCCGCGCTGGTCGGTCTGCTTGGTGCCGAGCTCAAGCCCGGCATTCAGATCGTCATCGAAGCCCTGAAACTGGCCGATGAAGTGGCCGATGCGGATCTGGTCATCACCGGCGAAGGGCGCATCGACAGCCAGACCATCCATGGCAAGACGCCAATCGGTGTCGCACGCTGCGCCAAGCAGTTCGGCAAGCCGGTGATCGGTATCTCCGGTTGCCTGACCGACGATTGCGGTGTGGTACATGATCACGGGCTGGATGCGGTGTTCGCCGTGGTCAACCGTGCCATGTCCCTGCCGGAAGCGCTGGAAAGCGCCAGCACCAACATTCAGCTCACTGCGCGCAACATCGCGGCGCTCTATCAGCTCAAGGGCTGATCCGGTTCGGCCGATGCGCGCCATCGGCCACTCAATATCCCCGTTTGGGGCATCTCCCATCTCGCGAGATGTCTGACTGCCCTGGCACTTATTTGCCGATCCATCGTGATCGGCTCTTTTCTTTCTGCTCCTTTGTCTTGCCACACTTTTGCTTCCATGGGTCAGCGCGGTTTTTATAGGCGCAAATCTCCCTTTACGGCATAGTGGTCGTACCAAGTACAAGGAGAGACTCATGTTCCTGCTGACCCTGGGGGTTGCGCTGTTTACCCTGATCCATCTCTACCCCTGTTTTGCGGTGGCCCATCGGGCGCGACTGAGAGAACGGCTGGGTGAGAATCGCTACAAGGGGCTCTTCTCATTGCTGGTGTTTGTCGCCATCGCCTGCATCATCGCCGGTTGGCGCTCGGCCAGCTCGCTGCCGCTCTACTTCCTGCCGGAGTGGGGGCCGATGACCATGACGGTGATGATGCCCTTTGCGCTGATCCTGTTCTTCTCCGGCCAGGGGCCCAACCATCTGCGCCGTTGGCTGGTGCATCCCCAACTGCTCGGTACCCTGCTCTGGGCGGTGGCCCATCTGCTGGTCAACAGCGAGGCCAGATCTCTGGTGCTGTTTGGCGGCATCGGGCTGTGGGCGCTGGTGAGCATGGTCTGGATTTCGGTGCGGGACTGGCAGCGATATCCCCGTCCGGCGGCCAACTGGACGGGCACCGGCATCAGCGTCGGGGCGGGCCTGGCTGCCACCGCGCTGCTGGTGTTCTGGGGCCACGGCTGGCTGACCGGCATTCCATTGCATTGAGAGTGAACTGCGGCTCTGGTAACCGCGTATGATGGACAAAACAAAAGGAGTCTTGGCGATGAAATGGTTCACTCTGTTGCTGTTATTGGGGGCTGGCGCGGCCTCTGCGGCGTGCCCCGATTATTTCAATGTGGAGATGCGGGAGCTAAACAACTCTCAGCGCCACAACCTCTGTCAGCTGACCGAGGGCAAGGTGGTGCTGGTGGTCAATACCGCCTCCTACTGCGGCTACAGCGGCCAGTTCCGCGATCTGGAGCAGCTCTACCAGAGCTACAAGGATAAAGGGCTGATTATTCTGGGTTTCCCCTCCAACGATTTCTGGCAGGAGGCGGGCAACGAGACCAAGACCGCTGAGGTATGCCGCCGCGACTATGGCGTCACCTTCCCGATGTTCAATCGGGTAGCGGTGCGGGGCTCCGATGCAGTGCCGTTGTTCAAGGGACTGGCGGCGGCCGCTGACGGGGATGAGCCGAACTGGAACTTCCACAAGTATCTGGTGGGGCGCGATGGCAAGCTGATCGCCAGCTACGGCGCCAACCAGAATCCGGCTGACGACCCCCTCAAACTGCAGATCACCCGGGCGCTGGGGCTCTGACCCTACCCCTTGGCGGGCGGCTCTGGAATAATGGGCTCCCGCCACTCAATCCGGTTATCTTGTGCTGCAACGTCTTCCTCAAATGGTGATCTTCGATGCGCTGGTGCGCGAGCAGGGGATCTCTGCCGCCGCCCGTCGTCTCGGGGTCTCCAAATCCCATATCAGCAAGCAGCTGGCGCTGCTGGAGACCACCCTTGGCGCCCAGCTGGTCCAGCGCACCACCCGCCGCTTCGTCCTGACCGAGCTGGGTCAGGAGTATGCCCGTCACTGTCATGCGCTGGTGGCGGTGGCGCAGGAGGCGGACTCCATGATCGCCGAGCGGCGCGGCAAGGT